>JBGSMY010000242.1:0-42690 GCA_041739975.1 Pirellulaceae bacterium | reverse complement strand
TCTACTTGCCCGCCGCTTTCCCCCAAGGCCTTGGGGGAAAGCGATTTTCTAGTCTACAAAAATTCTTTCCTTAAAAGTGAGACAAACACTAAAAACAAGATGCTAATACAAGATACTAGGCTGACCTACTGTAGCTGACCTCCCGACTTACCGACCCTCCATCGCCAACTGTTACAAATTAAAAAAATTATCGGCAAGTTCTAGAATCGTTACAATCAATTCGATCAACCTGTCCAATACGATCAAACAGAGAAAAAACCCAGATGTAGGCCAGTCGAAGCGGAATGCGTTTTATATTTCCCAGTATTTTCAGGCGCGGGCCAAGTCCGATGGGCAACAGCTCGAACGCCTCGCGATCGAGCTATTCGCCGATGAATCCGAGTTTCAACTCTGGTTTATCGGGCAATAACTGAAATAATGACCATGTCCCGCGATTCCACGGCAGGGAACTTGCATAGTTCGCTGAAAGGGTTCAATTGTCAATGAATGAAACGAATTCGTCGAAATCTCCAGAGGAGACTCCAGACCAACTGGTAGTATCGACAGGTACCAGCGAACCGCCACGATTGGGCGATGAACGATCTCGTCCTGTGGAACAGAATGCGCCCAGCGATAGTCTGCGACCGACCGATACCGCGGACGCAGCCGACGACGAACGATCCCCGAACCAATCAGAAAATTTCGGCGCGGCCAGTACCACAGAAACGGTCGACGAAAACAACGTCAAATCAAATCACACTGCGGTCCGCTGTCTCGGGTTAATGGGTCGACATCATGGACTTGAGGTCAGTGCCGATCGATTGATCCACGACTACTCGTTGGAAAACAGCGAGCCGGATGACCGTCGCTTGTTGCGGATCGCCAAGGACTGTGGTTTTAAAGCCAAACTTGTCAAATTGACTTGGAAACATCTTGAGCGGATGCAACAAGCATTCCCGTGTATGGCCAAGCTAGAAAATGGAAACTATGTCATCATTGTTGGCATGCGTCTCCATCAAACGGAAGACAATAAATCGATCACGCAAGTTGTGGTTTTTGATCCATTGGCCGACCGCTCCGATTTTTTGCATTTGTCCCGGGAGGAATTCGAAAAGTCCTGGAAAGGCAAGGTTCTTTTAACAAAACGAACTTATCGCCTGCTCGATCAGAATCAGCCTTTTAGTTTGCGTTGGTTTCTGCCAGAGATTTTCCGACAGCGGACGGCATTTACGGATGTCGCTATAGCGGCAGTATTCATTCACGCCATCGCCTTAGTAGTGCCATTATATTTTCAAATCGTAATCGACAAAGTCTTGGTCAATTACGCCATGGCGACCATGCAGGTCATTACGGCCGGAATTTGTGTCGCGCTGCTGTTTGAGGCGCTCTTGTCGTTTTTACGCAGTTATTTGTTGTTACACGCCACATCTAAAATAGATATTCGTGTGGCGACACGCACGTTTCAACATTTGCTCAGCCTACCGATTAGTTTCTTTGAACAGACAACCGCCGGTGTGTTGACCAAGCACATGCAGCAGACGTCTAAGATTCGCGAGTTTCTCACGGGCAGCCTGTTTTTGACACTTCTAGATTCTACAGCGCTTGTCGTATTTTTGCCGATTCTACTGTATTACAACACTTGGCTTACCATGATCGTGCTGGGTTTTTCGGCATTGTTAGCCATTAACATTGGCGTGCTGCTCGGCCCCTATCGCCGGCGGCTGGAAGAACTTTATACGGCCGAGGGCAATCGCCAATCGATGCTGGTCGAGACGATCCATGGTGCGCAGACGGTCAAAGCTTTGAGTATGGAACCGGTTCAGCGCAAAAAGTGGGACCAGTGCTCGGCCGAATCGGTCGCGATGCACTTTCGCGTGGGAAAAATTTCGATTACGGCCACCACGATTTCCAAATTAATCGAAAAGCTGCTGACGGTTGCCATTATATGGTTTGGTGCCAATATGGTGTTTTCTGGTCAAATGAGCGTCGGAGCTTTGATTGCCTTTCAAATGATCTCGGGGCGGGTTACTGGACCACTCGTGGCTCTGGTAGGGCTCGTACATTCGTATCAAGAAGCCGCATTGAGTGTACGAATGTTAGGCAGCGTGATGAATCGTCCTAAAGAAGCCGGCGTGGGGTATGGATTGCGCCCGATTGTTGATGGCAAAATTCAATTTGAAGATGTGACCTTCGCTTACTCGCCGACTTCGCCTCCGGCGTTGGATCGCGTTTCATTTACGATCCCTGCCGGCAGTGTGATCGGCGTGGTTGGTCGCAGCGGTAGTGGTAAAACAACATTAACGCGGTTGATGCAGGGAATGCATCAAGCCCAATCCGGCGTATTGAGAATTGATGGACTTGATATTCGTGAATTAGATATTTCTCACTTGCGACAAAACATTGGCGTCGTATTGCAAGACAACTTTCTGTTTCGCGGTACGGTTCGCGAAAACATCTCGAAAGCCAAACCCAATACAACGTTTGCGGAAATTGTGCACGCCGCCAGAATGGCCGGCGCCGACGAGTTTATTGAACGATTGCCTCAATCGTTTGATACGATGCTCGAAGAAAATGGCGCTAATTTGTCAGGTGGTCAAAAACAACGATTGGCGATCGCCCGCGCCTTGTTGACCGATCCGCGTATCCTCGTCTTCGACGAAGCGACGAGCGCCTTGGATCCGGAAAGCGAAGCGATCATCCAACGCAATCTGGCGAGAATTGCTCGCGGTCGTACCGTGGTCATTGTTTCACATCGACTCACAACGCTCACCGGTTGCGATTCGATAGTCGTCCTCGAACGCGCAAAAATCGATTCGATGGGTTCACATCAGTATTTGCTCAAAAACTGTAAGGTTTACCGAGATTTATGGCAACAACAAGTCGGTCGGATATAAAGCGCGAAGTTTCGCGCAAGCGAACTGAACGGCGCCAAATTGCAGCGGATGAGCAGCGCAGTCGCAGCCCACGCTTCGAACGCACGATTCTCGAATTTCAACCCGACGCGGTGGAAATCGAACATCGCAGTGTTCCAGGCGGTATTCGCTGGACGCTTTATACCGTGTTCGCACTATTGGCCAGCGCAATCGCGTGGGCCTGCTGGGCCGAAGTCGATCAAATCGTGGTTTGCCCCGGCAAGCTCGTCAACACGGCTCAGCCCGTACTCATTCAAACCGCTTCGACCGCACCGATTCGAACGATTAACGCCAAATTTGGTGAAATCGTTCGCGCTGGGGATTTGCTGGCGACCTTAGATCCGACGTTTTCTGATGCCGATGTCAATCAGCTACAAATAAAAATCAATGCCCTACAAGCCGCCATTGCTCGACTAACCGCAGAACGAGATGGCCAACCGTTTGCCGAAATGTCGGACCACGCTTCCGATCGCGACTGGGTCATGCAGGAACAAGCGTATTTGGAACGCCAAAAAGAATACACCGCGAAACTGGAAGAACTGGAAGCGGAATTTCGCAAATTCAACGTTCAAAAATCCAATACACAAATTGAACTTGATACCATGCGTGAAAATGTGCTGATCATGAAACAACTCAAAGAGAAATACGACAACCTGGGGTCTCGCGGCTCAGCCACCGAAATCGACATGCTCAGTCGCCAAAAATCACTGCTGGACGCGGAAACACAAGTCGCCACTCAAGAAGGCAAGCTTCAAGAGCTCGATGCTGAAATGGAAACTAACCGCAAACGCAGTGCGGCCTACATAGCCGGGTGGCGGTCTCAAGCTGCCGGACAATTGCTGGAATCCAACGCCCAATATCAAGCGGCCTTACAAGATCTCAGCAAAGCGATGCGTTCCAAAGAACTCGTCGAAATCCGCGTCCCCCAAGACCTACCTTACCACGAGTTTTACGTTCAAGAAGCTGCGGATCGGTCGCCCGGTTCCGTCGTCCAACCCGCCGAACCACTTTTTAAACTCATCCCTATGGGGACGCCCTTTGAGGCTGAGGTCGACATTCCCGGTAAGGACATCGGACGGATTCGCGCGGGCGATTTCGTTCGCGTGAAACTAACCTCGTTTCCTTACCAAAAGTACGGTTGGCTCGAAGGAACCGTCCGCACCATCAGTGAAGCATCGTTTGAAAAAGAAACGACACCTGGGGCTCCGCCAATTTCCACTTATCGCGCTCGCGTGGAATTAAAACAACCGTTGACTTTAAAAAACGTCTCCTCAGATTTTCGACTAATGCCGGGAATGGTTACCGATGCCGACATTAAAGTAGGAAAACGCCGAGTTATCGAGTACTTCCTGTATCCCATTATCCGCTCGATGCAATCGTCCATTCGAGAACCAAATTAAGGGCAATCATCGTGAGTTTGATTGATGATCCGGTTTGCCAGCGCGAATGATTGAACAACAGCGGCACGATTGTCGTCAATCGTGCCACAATTTATCGTGCCACAATTTATCGTGCCGCTATTTCTCGTGCTACTGTATATCGCGCTACTTTGATTTGTTTTTTCCAGACACTTTAGGGGCTTGTTCGGCAGCGCCCCATTCTTCAAAGCTGCGGCTATAAACTCGTGGTTTGGGGTAACCCAACATCTCGATGACAAACGCATCAACTGTGGCGCGGCCGCCGGAGGCACAATAGGTGACAATCGGACGATCTGGTGAAAATCCTGTGGCATCGATCAATCGCTTTAATTCGTCTGGTGATTTGAAACGCCCGTCTTCACCAACCAGATTTGTCCAGTCTAGATGAACGGAACCGGGAATGCGCCCCGCATTGCCCGCGTTGGCTGTTTCGCCCTCATATTCGGCCAACGAACGCGTATCGAGTATTTGGGTTTCACCTTGTTTTACACAAGTCATCAATTCGTCGATTTCGATCAATCGATCGACGTCAAATTTTGGTTGGAATTTACTTGCCGCAATATCTGACATTTCTTGCGAAACGGGCCCTTTCTGTGCTTGCCAAGCAGTCCAGCCGCCGTCGAGAATTTTGACATCGCGAACCCCAATATATTTCAGCAACCACCAGGCCCGGGTGACATCCGGTAATCCTGCGCCGTAAACGACCACAGGACGATCGATCGTCAAACCAATTGCCGACCCCAGCCGCCCCCAGGCTGCTTGGTCCTGAAATCCACCCGACTGTTGTCCTTGTTTTTTCCAAGTCGCCACGTCAAACCAGATCGCGCCGGGAATATGCTCCGCGGCAAAATCCGATTCTTTGCGAGTATCCAGTATTAGGAGTTGCGATTGCGGGCCACGATTTAGCGCTGTTAACTGTGAGCTTAATCCCTCGGCCGTGATCAGCAATTGAGGCTCGGTGGTAGTGGTAGAAACGGTGGCGGTGCCTTGCGCCCCGAGTTGATTGGCGGTTCCAATCGCCAGCGAGATCAACACCAGGATGTGTATCCAATTGCGAAATCCGCGACTTTGAACTCCCCGACTCAATGAGTGGTACATCCTAATTAACTCCTTATATTCAACGATCAGTGTCATTCAGGCTATTAAGGAAATAAGTGAAGTCGTTTCCTACTTCGCTGTTCTTAATCACCTACACGGTTTCGTGGGTTGTAAAGCAAACCAATTCCGATCTGGCTAAGCGTGCCAACAGAAACCATCTCCAGTCTAACAAAATTGGTTCGGGCACGGGACTTCGAGGCTCAACCGAAAGCCGCGGATTTTGAAATTTGAATCTCGCTCCCGTGGGTACTTGGACGACCATCGGTCTTGATTCAATTCGTCGCTACAACCGCCACAACTGCACCCGTACCTTCGCCAATGAGTAAAGGCCTGCGGAATGTCGTATTGCTCTAGCCGCGACAAAATCGCACCAAAAACAAGGTATCGGCGGTTAAACTCCATGAAATCAATCGTCAACCCACACTTCAGGTAAGGATTTAGGGTTTGACACCCAGATTGGTTCTCCTAGAATAAAGGTGTTGAGTAACCCGTAATTTTTGGTGGTTTCCATGACAATCGATTTTGCCAGTCCGCAGCTATTAGCTTGGACGCTAGGTATCCAAGAAATTTTGATCTGTGCCGTGGTCTTCTTGTTGCTCTTTGGGAGCGCCAAGCTGCCCAGTCTTATGCGCAATATGGGCCGCAGTATTAATGAGTTCAAGGCCGGCATGAAAGACAAACCGACTACGACTCGTATCGAAGACGAATCGGCGGAACAAGAAAAAGTTCATTCGTAGAACGAACGTTTGTCGACTGCGAAGTTTGAGCACTGAACGACTGTGTTGAGCCAAACGATTACAATCACTGCACGTGATTTTAGTCGTTGAGAAGGAAGTGATGTTCCCCGGTATTGGATTTGGCGAAATTTTAATCATTATGGTCTTGTCCGTGTTGCTGTTCGGTCGCAACTTGCCGAGCGTTGCGCGAACCGTAGGTAATTCGTACCAACAATTCCGTAAGGGGCTTTCTGATATCCAGTCAAATTTCCGTTACGACGACATCGACTCGGCTCAAGTTGATTCCAGTCGCCAAAAGAAAATTCCAAGCTATAAAGACAACATAGACGCGATAGAAACCGCAGCATCGCCTGCACTTTCTGCACCTCGATTTGACTTGCCCATTGAAGAATCCGTCTCCCACGATTCGCCGGCCGCAGATCCTAATTCCTCAAGCAGATTGGAAAATTGCGAAACGACAGCAGCGTCTAATGAGCATGCTACTTAGTACGGATCATACCTTGGCGTCCGTGCGGCACGGCGTGAATCCTCAGCTCGATTGACGATCGTTTTATTTTCAATTACGCACTGAGCTTTACCAATCCATTTTGTGCGTCGTAGGCCGCGAGTACTTTGAGCTCGTCCAGGGGGATCCTTCTGTTTTCCACTGAAACTTGAGTGTCGAGAGTGCAGTGAAAAGCACGAAGTACCACTTGACCGGCACTACGGGTTACTAAGCGAGAAGAACCGGTTCGAGAATCAAATTGGTGTTATCGAACGATGTAGAATTTGCAATATCGAATTTGCGCCTTAGCCAGGGGAACTCAATATTTTGGGCTCTTCCGGCAATTTAGTGGTAAAAAAGATTTAACCGCGAAAAACACGAAATGCACGAACGACGGATTCGGGCGGGCGTCAGAACAGTTGCAGGGAATTGCCGGCAAGATTGATTTCGACTCGACACGCACTTTTGCGAGGGGCACACAGAGTAGATCGGGAAGCTTCATCAATCGTAACCCATCGACTAGATAAACCTGAAGATCGTCCCCAGCCAGCCACTAGAATTCCTGGACAACCCTATTTTGAAAATGATTCCCATAAAGACCCGTAAAAAATCGTCTTTCCCCAGGTCGTATCGAACGGCTAGAATATCGTTGCACGATTGCTAAACGATGAATGGATTCGGACAACAGGATGTTCCTTTATGCACGACGCAGGTGATTCAGAATCGGAATCCCGGCCCGCCACGCCTTGGCGTTGGCGGTTCGAATATGCGATGCTTCGCGGCCTGGTAGCGATTGTTCAATTGTTGTCGATTCGACAAGTTGAATGTTTAGCCAGATCGCTTTCTTGGTTCTTAGCCGACGTGATTGGTTTGCGGGCGAAAGTCGCAAGCGAAAATTTGCGGGCCATCTATCCCGAGTACAGCGACCGCCAGATCCAAGATACCGTCCGCCAAATGTGGTACCATCTGGTCCGCATGGGTTGTGAAATCGTTCTTGCTCCTCGCAAGATTCACGATTCAAATTGGCGCAAATATGTTTACATTCGCGACAAAAAGTGGATGACCCAACATTTAATCGATTATCGACCTTTGGTTGCCGTGGCCGGGCATTATGGAAATTTCGAAATGGGCGGCTATGTTATCGGGCTTCTGGGAATGCCCAGTTATACCGTTGCCCGGCCGCTCGATAATCCCTATATCAATCGATTTGTCAACCAGTTCCGAGAATTAAATGGTCAATTCATTTTCCCAAAAGATGGCAGCGCCGGCCAAGTCCAATCCGTGTTAGCAAAAGGTGGTATCTTGGCTTTTCTAGGTGACCAGCACGCCGGAACCAAAGGTTGTTGGATTGATTTTTTAGGTCGCCCCGCGGCTTGTCATAAAGCCGTCGCTTTATTCACATTGGAAGGTCATGCGCCCATGATGGTCAGTTATTGCAAACATCGCGACCAACCTTTGCATTTCGAAATTGGATGCACTGGGGTTATGGACCCGCAAGGAATGCCAGCTGAGATGCGCGATGTACGTTCGCTGACGCAATGGTACAATGATCGGATGGGAGCCATTATTCACGATCAACCGGAACAATATTGGTGGCTACATCGTCGCTGGAAAGATAAACCGGTTCGCAAAACTAAGTCCAACGACCGTGCGGCTGCCTAATGGATGTCTCGCGACTATGAATTGACTCAGTAAATTTTGATATCGCGTCAATCAAGTAGGATCCAAATTCGAACGTGCTTACAATTCGGAGTTTCTTAAACACTGACCCACCTTATTTGGTCGATATTTGGCGACAACAGCCGCGTATACGAGGTCGCGTGGAATTGGTGTCGACGACTATTTTTGAAGAAATGGTTTTCTCCAAACCATACTTTGATCCAGCGGGGCTGTTACTGGCTTTTGCCGATGAGAGACCTCAAGGATTTGTGCAAACGGGATTCGCGCCCAGTTTCGACTTGATGGATGTCGACCGTTCCATTGGCATCATCTCACAGCTTCAGGTAGTCTCCGGAGACGATTCGCAAATCACGGCCGGTCGCTTGTTGGATGCAGCTATCGAATATCTTCGCCAGCACGGGGCCAAACGAGTCTATGCGGGAAGCCGGTTTCCCCATTCTCCCTTTTTTCTAGGAATGTACGGCGGCAGCCGCGTGCCCGGCGTTCTCCGCGACGACTTTCACTCTTTGGAATGTTTTCGGGACCACGGGTTTGTCGAAGAAGGCGAAATACTGATTTTGCAACGCCGACTTGCGGGGTATCGGCCAATTGTCGATCGTCAACAAATGAGTGTGAGGCGGCAACATCAACTTGACAAAATCGAAGACCCAACACCTGTGCATTGGTGGGACGCCTGCACACTCGGTAAATCGAGTCGCGTTCGATATGTCTTAAACGAACGCAGCAGTCAAACGGAAGTCGCGCGAGTTACCTACTGGGATATGAATCCCTTGGCCTCAGGTTGGGGTGTCAATGCTATGGGACTGTTTGATCTTTCCGTGAGTGAGCATTCGCGTCGCTGCGGTTTGGGTACGTTTTTAGTATGCGAATCGTTGCGTGAGTTGGCAAAAGATGGCGTTGCCTTAGTAGAAGCTCAACTATTTGCACCCGATGAAATTGCTTGTGGGATGTTTACGAAATTAGGATTCCAAGACGCCAATCGTGGCATCATTTTGGCTCGCTCCGTTGACTAAATGCCGAGATGGATCGCGTAACCGTGCTGGCAAATCACCATTGGACCCATTGTTGGGGATCGCGAAATTCAGGCGAAACGAATTCCAATTCTTCAGAATTGGGAGCGGCCGTGAGCCTTACCGGTCCCTCGGACGTTATCGCGACCGTGTGCTCGAAATGGGCGGCCTGCCGGCGATTCTCAGAAATTTGGGTCCAACCATCCTTCAGCAATCGCAAACGTTTTGTACCAATCATCACCATCGGTTCGATGGCGATAACCAATCCGACCGCAATTGGGAAATCGTGTTCCTTGGCCCACCGAGCGGCATAATAATTGGGTACTTGCGGCGGCTCATGCAAGTTGCGACCGATACCATGCCCTACCATTTCTTCCACGACGCACAATTTAGACTGCCCGACATATTGTTCCATCTTTGCGGCGACATCGCTCCAGGTCTTTGCAATTTTAAGCTGCTCAATCGCCAAATTTAATGCACCCAAAGTAACCTTTAGCAATTGTTTGACGGCCCCCAGGACAGGACCAACGGCATGGGTAATAGCGGCATCACCACACCAACCATCCAAACGACAACCCGTGTCAATGCTGACAATATCTCCGGTTTTCACAATTCGGTCGCCGGGGATGCCATGAACCAATTGTTCGTTGATACTAATGCAACTCTCAGCCGGAAAAGGGACTGGCCCAGGATAGTTTAGAAAAAGTGGTTGAGCTTGGTGCCTGACAAATGTCTCGCGAATGGCGGCATTCAGTTCCTGGGTTGTAATTCCAGGGCGTAACAAACGGTAAGCTGCTTGATGGGACTCCCACACAACCAGACCTGCTCGCCGCATCTTGGCAATTTCAGCCGCAGTGCGTAAAGTATAAATTCGTTTGACATCCGCTCTATCGATCATCATCTTCGTCTTGGTCTTGTATTTTTTCCGACATTCGCTCGTCGATTGCCACGCGTTGGATTCGCGTGGCCTTCCCAGACTTGGCGTCAATTTCAATCATAGCTCCGTTGAGTCGATTGTCGCCGAGAGCTACTGAGAATGGTGTCGGTTTAAACGTCAACGTTGCGTCCAACACGTTTTCAATATGACGCCCCAAAATACTATTATGGGGCCCGGTCATTCCGACATCACACTGAAACGCCGTACCGCCATCAAAAATTTGTTCATCTGCCGTTGGGACATGTGTATGTGTCCCCAACACTGCGGAAACCCGACCGTTCAGAAACCGGCCCATGAGCTGTTTGTCACTGGTCGCTTCCGCATGAAAATCCACAATTCGGACTTTTATCTCGCTAGGGATCTCTGCTAAGACGCGTTCGGCTGCAGTAAAGGGGCAGTCGACAGGTTTCATAAAAACTCGGCCCATCAAGGAAAAAACGGCAACCGAGACACCGGTTGCGGTTTTTAAAACCATCCAATTTTTACCTGGTGCTCCGCTGGGGTAATTGGCCGGTTTAACGATATTCGTTTGACCTTCCAAAATCTCAATGATCTCGCGTTTCTTGTAGATGTGGTCGCCCAGTGTTATGCCATCGACTCCGGCCGCGATCAACTTTCTGTAGATCGAAGGAATGATCCCTGAACCCCCATCTGAATTTTCCGCATTGCAGATGACGAGGTCGATCGACTGTTGCCGCCGGTATCCCGGGATTGTGCTGCAGACGATGTCCACGCCCTGACGTCCCACGACGTCCCCAATAAATAAAATTCTCAAATTACCAGCTCGTTTCTATTTCTTGACTCAGACCTTTGAGGAAATTCGCGCTACCGATTTCACAAATATTAAATTTTACTTTGACCGGCCGACACAACATGAAAAGGAAGAAGCGGGCGGTTCAAAGGATCAAGAGCTGCGATTTGTCCAGAGCTTCCCAGATTTCCTCACAAATCTTTAGTGTTTGGTTGATCCTTCGCAAGATTGCGTGGTAACAAGTTTTACAACTTGCGCACCGTTCACTACTTGGCCAACTCCGTAAACCGAGATTCTCGAATCACGGTTACTTTGATTTCACCGGGATAAGTCAGTCGTTCTTCGAAGGCGTTAGCAATGTCGCGCGCGATCTTAGCGGCTTTTTCGTCATCTGTATCACGTGCACTGACCAAAACTCGCAATTCTCGGCCGGCCTGAATTGCAAAGGCTTGCTGAACTCCTTGAAATTCCATGGCGGTGGATTCGAGTTCTTCCATGCGTTTAACGTAACGTTCTAGCGATTCGCGGCGGGCACCAGGGCGCGAAGCGCTGCACGCATCGGCGGTGGCCACAATTACGGTGTAGGGGTGCTCGATCAAAATTTGGTCGTGATGCCCCAGCGCTGCATGGACAACTTCCGCATTTTCGCCATGTCGTTTTAAAATGTCCGCACCAATTGCAGGATGTCCACCCTCTAATTCATGATCGGCTGCTTTGCCGATATCGTGCAGCAAACCGCAACGACGAGCCAAGTTTCCATCCAAACCGACCATCTCGGCAATCATTCCAGACAAAAACGCAACCTCAACACTATGGCGGAGCACGTTTTGGCTGTAACTGGTACGGAAATGCAACCGGCCCAACAATTCAATAATACGGGGATGGAATCCATGCAAGTTAACTTCATGCATGGCTTCTTTCCCTTTTTTCTCAATGTAACCTTGTATTTCCACGGTTGTTTGTTTGACAACTTCTTCGATGCGCGATGGATGAATACGGCCGTCATCAATCAATTTGTCCAGTGATTGTCGAGCGATTTCCCGACGAACGGGATCAAAGGCACTGACAATCACAACACCCGGTGTATCATCGATAATCAAATCCACTCCCGTTTCTTTTTCGAACGAGCGAATATTGCGGCCTTCGCGGCCAATGATGCGGCCTTTCATGTCGTCGTTGGGAATATCAACCGTGCTGGTCGTGGTTTCGGCCGTATGAGCTGAGGCAAAACGTTGCATGGTTACCAGTAGAATTTCGCGCGAAGTTTCTTCGCAAGTCTCGCGGACCCGTTGTTCATGGGATTGTATGCGAGCGCCAACTTCCTCGGCTAGTTCGTCCTCCAGCAATTTCAAAAGTCGCTGCGAGGCTTCTTCTTTGTTGAGCCCCGTAATCTTGTGCAGCTGTTGACGCTGTTTCTCAAAAATCTCGTTCAAGTCCTTTTCGCGTTGCGTTGCCGTCTCGAGTTTGGACTTGAGGCGGTTCTGGGTAGCTTGAACAATTTGCTCTTGTTTTTTGAGGTCTTCTGCTTGTGAGTCAAGTTGCGATTTGCGCTTATCCAAATTCCGATTATTCTCATGCGCTTCGTCGCGGATTTTGGAACGCTGCCGATCCAAATCAGATTGCGCGGTCAGCGTAATCTCTTTGGCCTTCAACTCGGAATCTTTGATTTTCGCATCGGCGTTTCGCTGGGCCTCGTCCAAAATTGACTGTGCCTTGGACCGAGCGTCATTTTTGAGAAGGAATGTGTAAAACCAAAATGCTAATATCCCCAATCCGAACCCAATTCCACCGCCCACCAACCACGGTACGACCATAACACTAACTTTCTATCGAAAGCGATCCCCGACCAACCGTGGACGTGCCGACCCGATGGAACAGTAATGTTAAGAAGTTGATTTTGACAATTGGGCATGGCCCGTTTTGGCCAACTGTTGGATTGGAACGAGGGTCCTTTGTCGGTTCAACTAAGCCCTATGAGCGTTCACTCCGCAGGGGTTGCCGAATCTTCAAACCCGACATAAATTTCGACCGAATCCAATCCGAATCACGGATAACCAATTAGATTTATTCACCTCCATCGGCCGCAAACGAAAGGTTCGCCGAAGATGTATCGTCCACCGGAGGCAATCCACCCGACGAAGGCAAACGATCTGCGTCAAACTCAATGCTGGTTGCGATCGTCGGGTCAATCGAAACTGCCCATTAGGAAATTGCCGATCGCCGACCTTGCGAAGTCGCGATTGACAAAATCCGTTGGTGCTTGTCCAGCACCAGAGCAAGATTCGATGAATGAACCAACAAATCCAATCCATACGGCAAATCGTCCTCAGCGGCGTTGTCGCGGGGTCTGCGAATCCATAAACCTGTGGAAACAGGTTTCCGTTTTTCCGATATCCGGAACCTACGGTAGGGAGTTGGGAATAAAACAACAATCAACTATGATCTTAACAAGGCACTGTTCATTTTTCGGGGCAACGTTCCACGGCCAAAATCGGCCGCAAAAACATTGAAACGAAACTGAAATTCCACTGCCACTGGCAGCTTGTAATCCGCCAGCAAATGACACTCTATCAAATTCTGCCTCGAATGAGAACCAGATAAGCATTGAGATTGGCCGATGAAATCAGGGGACCTTTTGGCCCATTTGCGCGAAAAACATGCTGACTTAGCAACATTTCGACATCCGGTCGTGGTTGGCTTTTCAGGCGGACCTGACTCCGTTGCTTTGGCCCATTTGCTGTGGCGAGCTCGCCAACAGTCAGACCCTGACAACTGCAAACCATTAATTATTGCCCACTTTAACCATCGACTCCGCGGCTCTGATTCGGACGCCGACGAAACATTCGCGCAAGAATGGGCGAACCAATACAATTGTCCTGCTGCCATGGGTCATTACTCACCGGACAACGCAACACTGCCTGACGATACTTCGCCAAAGCCGGCAAGCGAGAACACCTTGCGTGAAACACGGTATAAGTTCTTATACGACGTCTCCAAGCGATTTGGCGCTCGATACTTGGCTGTGGGGCATCACCGTGACGATCAAGTCGAAACAATGCTATTTCGCTTGTTCCGCGGGACCTCACTGCTCGGGTTGGCTGGCATTCCAGAAGTGCGGTGTTTTGAATCACCCGTGACCTTGATTCGCCCCATGTTGCCCCATTCTCGCTCACAGATTCTCGACTACCTTACCGCGCAGAATTTGGATTTTCGGGTGGATCAGTCAAATGTTGAGATTGTTTATTCCCGCAACTGGTTGCGAAATGTGTTGATGCCGCAGCTAGACGAACATTGGGGTACCGATGTTCGTTCGCAGTTGATTTTATTAAGCCAACAGGTTCAAGAGCATCTCGAGCTGTTGGACCAAATAACCGACAAGCTAAAGGAAACGGCGGTCAGCGAATTTCAGGGCCGAATTGAGATCGATTTGGCGGCAGTCTCATCGCAACCGATCGCATTGGTCCGACATCTGTTGACCCGAATTTGGCAAGAACAACGGTGGCCCATGGGTGCAATGACCTATATCCATTGGAATGAACTCGCCAAAAAACTTGATCCTCACACGGGTCTGTACCTGGGACAGCGTTGGCAAGCTCCTGGCAAAATCGAACTACAACGAATTTCCTCGACAACCAGCGAATTAAAGAACTTGGCTCTTCGAGGAATTTAGTGGTAAACAAGTTGTAACCACGAAAAACACAAAAAGCACGAACACGGAATCGGACGGACGTCAGACAGGTTGTGAGGAAATGCCGGCATGGTTCAGTTCACTCGGCACACACTTTCGCAACGGTCACACTGCGATGTTGGGAAGCTTCATCAATCGCGGCCAATCGACGAGAGAAATTTGAAGATCGTCCCCGGCCAGCCACTAAAATTCCCGGGTAACCAAAAGATTTAACCACGAAAAACACAAAAAACACGAACACAGATTCGGGAGGACGTCAGACTGGATGTGAAGTATTGCCGGCATCGTTCAAGTTCGACTCGACACGCAATTTCGCGAGGGTCACACTGAGAAGGCGGGAAGCTTTAACAATCGCGGCCAATCGACGAGAGAAACTTGAAGATCGTCCCTGGCTAACCACAAAAATTCCTGGATACCATAAGATTTAACCACGAAAAACACAAAAAACACGAACGACGGATTGGGGCGCGTCAGTCTGATTGTGAGGAATTGCCGTCAAGGTTCAATTCGACTCAACACGCAATTTCGCGAGGGTCATTTCGCGAGGGTCACACTGAGAAGATCGGAAGCTTCATTAATCGCGGCCAATCGACTAGAGAAACTTGATATCGTTCCCAGCCAGTCACTAAAATTCCTGGATAACCAAAAGATATAACCACGAAAAACACAAAAAGCACGAACACGGATTCGGGCGGGCGTCAGACTGGTTGTGAGGTATTGCCGGCATCGTTCAAGTTCGACTCGACACGCACTTTCGCGAGGGTCACACTGAGTAAGTTGGGAATACTCTCCAGCTGTGGCCAATCGATTTATTGATCGTCATCGTCTCGCGAAGTCGTGATACTATCTTTATCGTCTTTCTCCTTGGATAGTGGAAAGCGAAAGCTCGGCGAATCGAGTGTTGCACCACCGCGAAACGTCAATAACTCATTGTCGACCTCGAACACGACTTCGCGACGGTCGATTTCGCGCGCGATCCATTTTCGTTTGTCCAATTCAAACGAATCACCCTGTTTCAATTCGTGGATTTGATTGAGTGCTAGGACCTCGACGATGCATTTCCAGTCCTTATCGTCTTTGCCTTGAACAATAGCTGTAATCTTCGCTGTTTTTGCATATTGAAACGGCGGTGGATCCGGTTCTTTTTGAACAATTTCGCGAGGTTTTGGCTTTCTAACGTCAACGGTAAACGTCTTTTCCGTCGTTTTCTCGGGCATTCCGGAATCGCTAACTCTAACGGTCAACTTATATTCACCCGCTTGTTCATCAGTCAATGCTGGGGCCAACAGTTTCCCCGACTTGCTTCCGCCGCCGGAGTCCATCGCCAATCCGGGCAATTCCGATGAGATCAATTCGAATTTCAACTCATCTTGTTCATCCGGATCGGAACCTCGCAGATTAATAGCGATCGATTCATTGGTTTCAAACTCGCTGGGAGAAATCGAAACGCTCGGTGGATTGTTAGCCGGTCCAAAAATATTGCGAGCAATAATCGTTTGTTGCCATTGTTCGGATGGCTCGGGCAATGCTTTTGTTTTAGCTAAAAAATCATCGCGCGCCAAATCGGCATCGGACAACGCTATCGCTTCAACGCGAAAATCGACGATCAATTTTCCTGTTCGCACATCTCCCGAACCACTGGGGCCAGAAGTTTCAGGTGTGACTTTCAAGGATGAAACTCGATGCAACAAATCCAATTCCTGGAATTGCCGCAACATTTCAATCACTTGTCTCAATGACCCTTTTGCTTTGACGGCAAAGGTCTGCTGCTCATAAACGTCAACCGCGCGATTTTTGCCTTTATAACGTCCCAGAGTTGTCGTCGACGTCGGAGTCACCGAAATTAAGGTTAATGATTTATCGACCAATTCGTTGAGCCAACGTCCATAATCAATCTTTGAGACGTTCAGATCGGCCGGCAAACTGCGTTCGCGATAATAGACCCGGCGTTCTTGAGCAAACATAGCCGCCGCCTGGCGATCTTGTTCGTTCGAAATCTGATTTCGCAGTGCCGTGATTTGACTTCGATTGGCAAAATACTTTTGGCTGAAAGTTGTTATCCCCCAAATCAAGCCAAACAGCGGCACGCAGGCCGCGATGACCTTGACCATCAATCGTTCGCGTGGATTTAAATTCTCAAGCATGATTCTTCAGTCGTTCGATGATTATGTGTTTTTTGTATTTCTATTTTAAAGCCAACCGTAATGCGGAAATCGAGATCAAGGCTGTTGTTTCGAATCTATTGCCGTTGACGTTTGCGTCGAATCCGATTCATTAGCGCCCTCTGTTTGCGAACTTTTTGTTTCCGGACCAGCGTTGGCTGCGTCATTAGCATCGCGAATTCGCTGGTTAATTTGACTCGCCACATCGACGTCATCCAAACTACGCTTCAGTGTGTACTCGTAACTCCAAGGGTAATCCTGTGATTTAGTATCTTGAGCGGATCGACCTTCATTCAGCATATATGGCCGTTTGACTAAGTTGCTCTTAAGATCTGCGCCCACGCCGACGCTTTGTACGTGGCCTTTTAGTACGATAACGATATCATCCTGACGAAAATCAGCGGACATCGAATCGACCATCGTTTCATCAGCGGTACTTAGCCGATTGCTCAATTCGTTGAGTTCTTCGATCCAATCGATTTGTCCACGTTGCCAATTGTCAATTTCAGCAACTTCCCCGATGATTTGGTCAACGCCCGGTCGATTTCCTTGAGTTTCATTGGCTTGTTTTAGCGTGGCCAATTGAGTCTGCAATCGTTCGACGGATTTTTTCTGATCCGCCAGCATCATCCAAGTCAGCGCCAACAAACAAACGATTAAAGCGGCAGCTAGGCCGGACCAGACTGCAATTTGCCGCCAGTTGCGCTTTTTCTCAACGCGGCGCCGTGGAGAGGCAAAGTCGATTCCCAACCATTTGTCGCGCGACGCAGCGGCCAGCGCGCCTAAAGCCGGCAATAATTCACCGGACTCCACAAACGCTGCGCATTTAGGTGCGCACTCAACCCATTTGTTCGTGTTTGCGGAAAGTTTTTTGAATGGGCGTTCGAGCATAGCAGCAAATTCGGCTTGATCGGCTTCGCTGGCCGACCAACCTGCGGCAACCAACGCGATTTCCTTATCAGGCATCGCACGGCCGGTCATAATTAACGTGCGTTGAATTTCGGCTTTAAGTTCTTGCCACTGCAAAGCGGGCTCAGCACCACTAAGCAAAACGCTGCGCGACATAAATACTCGCCCGGCATGAACCAAAACCAATTCCGCTGTCTGGTCGACAACCAAAACGAGTAACCGTGCCGCGGCAGTTGGGTCATCCTGGTCAACAGCAGTGGCCAAGCAAAACGGTCGCAACAACAATCGTTTTAGTTTTAATCCACAACTGGTCAGCAGTTTGTTTACCTCGTCGTACGCTTGCGGTGAAATTGCCGCCGCCAATACACGGCGAGCTACTGTGGGGTCGTCCCCTAGAGGAACAAAGTCCAGTCGCCAAGAATCATTCATCGAAGCGAATTCATTCCGCGCCGAAAATTTGAGCAGGTCTGGTAATTCATCATCGGGAACTGGCGGCACGTTCAGCTCGCGCATTTCAACTGCGCGGCGCGTGACAATTACATCACATTCGCCACGGCTGACTCGATGCGAGGACATCGCGGATTTCAACAATTCCGTCATTTGTTCGGGATTTGCCGCCGCCGGGATCGCCACGACAAAATGATCGCTAATGTGAGCACGACGCCCCACAATCGCGGCAACCGTAACCCGAATCGTTTGATCGGAAATCTCCAAAATCAATCGTTGTGTCATAATCTCGTCCGACCTATTTGCTTAAACCTTGCCCTAGTACGTCTATGGAGTATCCGCCTTGAACGTGACTCTTATCTCTCCAGAATAATATCCGTGGTATCGGAATCGTAGTATCAACCACCACTTCGGCGCGACTGGTTCCTACTCCATCATCGAAATAACCGACAATTTCCGCACTAAAAACGTCACCACCCGTGCAAACGAACGGCAACATCGTTTTCATCGTCGTTAAATCGACAATCCCTTCCACCAGAATCCAAGTCTCAAACTGTCGATTGACGTCCGCACCTGTTGGATCATCAAGTTCAAATTCTCGCAGGCGTATGATTTCTTCCAAAACCTCATCGGTCATTCCCGGAATCGATGCCAAGATCCTTCGTGGAGCTTGCATGATATTGATCCGTCCAGGAATGTTCTCGCCTTCGTAAGTTGTTGCGTTTTGAAATAAGATAGGAATATCGCGAAACAAGCTCATCGTCTGCAGCGGGCTTCTCAAAATTAACGGTTGGTCCGCATCCTCAGGATTAGTCGCCGTCGTATATGAATCTACCAATTCGAGGATTTGCGTGAACGTGAATTGCCCCTCTTGCGTGGTATCCATTTCAAACGGGGTGCTTGCCGCCACAGGTTCCGGATCATCGTCTTGCAACGTATAGGGTCCATTCAATCGATATTGAATGATGAAGCGAGTCCATTCTTCGTTGAAATGCGCTCGCAGGTCGGTGTACAACTGCTCAAGATCTGGGTTATTTAAATTGACGCGTGCCAATCCTTCGCTGTTGAGATTGGTTTCCTTACTGTGCAGCGTCAGATAGTTGGCCCAACCCAATAACATGTCCGGTTCCAAATCACCGCTATCGGCCGCTTGTTCTGATTCATCGATAATTCCATTGCGATTCGTGTCGAGTCCAAACAATAATTCTGGGCTTACACCACGGACCAGCAACAGTTCATCAAGGCTATCAAGCGGTCCGTTTTTACACTGATAAGGAGCCGGCAGTCCGGTATAATAAGACGATTCTGTACCGTAGTCGCGGGGCTCTTCATCGCTATCCATCCAGTCCAAAATGGCGTCGGCCACATCTTCCGTCATCAACGGCAATGCCATCAGCAATTGTCGACCACCACCCGGATACCAATTATCGGCATAAGTCAAAATGTTGACGTTTAAACGACTGGATTCATTGACCAGCCCATAACGCAATCCCTCCGGGTTTCCTTCGTCGTCAATGCCAGGGGCAATGATGGTAAATCGACCTAATAAAGTTTCGTCGTTGGGATCGGCGCCCACAGGAATCGCTTGAAATGACGTAGGATTACTCCACACGCCACCCTTCTCAAGCAACGTAGCAATATCAGTTGCGAGAAACAATCGCACATAATCGACACCCGAGTCAACCAGATATTTTGATTGAATCTGCCGGGTCATCAATCGCGATGCTTCGTCTTCCGTTTGCATCAAGTTGGTAAACGTGTATGCGGCCAAAGCTAACAACACGACGGTTACCAATACAATCAGCAACAATGATCCGCGACGATGGCTGGCGAATGCACTAGTGGTTCTGTTCCCGCAGAATCTTCGGCCATTATTCGTCGTGCAATGGTTGTGCGCGCGAGGCATCTTTTTTGCCTGGTGGCTATTATTTATTAACATTATGGCACCTCCTCTTCAGGTGGAGGTTCCGCCATCGGTAGATGAATGACGGTTCGATAGTACTGCAGTTCTTCTCCGGTAACTCGTTGTGATGCGTCGGAGGATTCCATTCCCGACCGATTCCAAACTCGCAATGGGTCGAAAGCCAAGCTGACTTCGATTGCCAGAGGAAATGCGCCCTCTTCTTCACTATCCCATTCGCTCATCCAGTCAGTGCCGTCAAAATAGCGGAACTCAATTTCCGAAATTTCGGGTGCAATGAGTCGGCAGAAAGAATCGACAACTTCAGGTGGTCCATTTTCGCCACGAAAGGCCGCCACAGCGCGGTCGATTTCACGGCGATACAAGCCACCCAATTGTGCAATTTCAGAATCAAACTCGTTGGCACTCGCTTCGGAACTGCCTTCACCGATCATGTAGGCAATACTTTTGATATCCGAGGGAGTATAGGCGCCGTTTTCATCGCCAATCACGAGTGAGTTGTATTGGTCCAAACGAGGAAGTCGGCTGACATCAATCACCAACCGCGATGCATCGCCGACCAAAATGGGACGCCAGTTAGATGCGTCTTCTTCAGATTGCTCTTCTTCACCTGCGGCTGCTTGATCGCCTCCGCCCGTTGGAGCCTGTCCCGTTCCGCCGCCGCCGCCGGTTCCGCCGGTTTGCCCCTCACCACCTTGCTCGTCTTCGCCACCAGCCTCATCCTCTCCTCCAGCACCTGCCCCGCCCAACAGATCCGTGGGCAACCCAGCTGCCATGGATTGGGTCAAGCTCAAGTTCTCGATTCCAGCGACATCAGCTGCTTTGTATTGTAGGGCAGCGCGCAAGTCGTTTTGAAGCATCAATGCAACACTGCGAACAACTTGTTTTTGTTCTAATTCAGATTGTTGACGAGTGAGTGTAACCATATAAACAAAAATGGCGCCGGTAATAGCAGACACAATCAGTACGGACAGCGCCAATGCCAACAACAGCTCCAGCAGAGTCAAACCTCGACGACGACGCAGCGTCTGGCGCTGGCCGCATCGCAGAATATACTTGTGTTTGCTGGTAATCATTGATCCGCCGTAGGGTCATAATCCGGGTCGGGCAAAAATCGAACAATTGACATCGAAATAGGATCGGCGGACTCCGTCGTAGTCTGTGTTACTGTTACCGTGACCACGAGCAATCCCAATTGCAGGCCTGATTGCACGTCCACGGTGTAATTCCAACCCTGCGCTTCGGCAATACTTTGTTCCGTGACGGCTTTAATTTCCAAGACACCCGCTGCGAGTTCAGCCATTTTTGTATCGCACAGCAATCCGGCGTCGGTTCGCAATCGAGCTTCTACCGCGGCGCGATAACCGATATTCATCAATTGTCCAATTACGGCCATCGCAGTGCCTAAAATCGCAATCGCCAATATCACTTCTAACAACGACAAACCGCTATGCTTTTTGTGACGACTCATGGGTCAACTCTCCGCAATGAGGTTGATCCGGTCAGGCCCCGCAAATTCACTTGCACTTGATCTCCCAGATCGTTGGCGAGGACCAATTGAGCATCCTGAGAACTGCCATCGGGATAAAACAGAATTGGCTTTACCATGCCGACACTCGCACCGACTTGCTCGGTCTCAAATGCACTTCGCACATCTTCTTGAGCTTCCCCAGTCAAAAAGCGTACACCACGCGGCAACTGTTCTTCGCTGAAATCAAAATTACTCGATCGACTGTCTTCATCTTGTCCGTCAAAAAAACCTTGCAAGCTATCGCGACCGGCCAAAGAATCAAAAGTCAAAACGGTAAAACGGCTCGAACCCGGTTGAAACAGAAACGCCGTCACCTTGCCGGATCGTATAGCTTTGACACGGGCCATGCCCATTTGAGCGCGGACCAGATCGGCTCCTTTTTCAACTTTTTGGCTGTCGAACATTCGCGTCATCGAGGGCACGGCCAGAGTGGCCACAATGACTAAAATGGAAAGTACCAACACCAGTTCCAACAAAGTCATCGCCGACCGATTGGTTGTTACCCAGCGGCGCGAGATCAACGATCGATTAAGATCGCGATCATCAGCGTTTGGCGGACAAAGTACTGTTGCTGCCATGGTTGGGATTTACCCATCTCGGAAAAAACAAACTGCGGCGAAGGCCAAGTTCCTTCACCGCAGTTTCCTATGATTCGCACTCCTACATTGGATTGAACGCGAGACTCGTTCGGCCGAATTTTATCCCCACCCGGAATTTATATGCGCCGGGTTTAGCGGAATGATCGGCCGCACGAATTATCGGCCAGTCGTATCAGGGATATCATCGGCAGTCCCTTGTTGACCATCGGCACCTGCCGATGTAATCGAGACGCGTTGATTTGCATCGTCGGCTGTGTAGGTAAACGGATTGCCCCAAGTATCTACTGGGACTTGAGGTTGACCGTTGGCGCCAGCTTCCAAGTAAGGTCCGCGCCATTGATTTTGAGATCGGCCGGCAGGCAGGATGACCAAATCATCCAGAGTCGATGGAAACCGGCCATTGTTCAGTCGATACTGCGTGCACGCTTGACGCAAAGTGTTGATTTGGGTCAACGTCAAGTCGCGGTTGGCATTTTGTTGCATTTTCAATACTGCGAACCCGACCATTCCAGCCATGATCACCAGGATCGCCATAACCAACATCAATTCCAACAATGTAAAGCCCGAACGTTGGCGTCTTGCATTTCGTTTCATCGTAACGTTACCCTCTCGAATATTTTTAAAAATAGATCTCAGAAATTCTTGTTGCTGGCCCAGCGATCATCATTTGAAGGTCACATCGACCCCTTAGTTACCGTTAACTCTGATTACCATTATCCTTGGAAAACCGTTCCCATTTTCATGATGGGCATCAACAAGGCGATGACGACAAACAGAATAATTACCGCCATTACCATCAACATCAGCGGCTCGATCATCTTTACCATCAAATCGAGGCGACGTGTTGTTTCCTTTTCCAATCCATCAGCGATATTTACCAACACCAGATCCAGCGTATTTGATTCCTCGGCGACCGAAATCATTTCCGTGACATTTCTGGGGAAATGCCCCGACTTTGATAAAGGAACCGAAAGTTTTTCGCCCGAAGTGATATTTTCGGTGGCATTGGCAATTGCTTGGGATAATACCAGGTTACCGGCGGCATCCCGACTAATTTCCAAGCCCTTCAAAATCGGAACGCCGTTTTTTAGCAAGGTTCCCAGAACGCGACAGAACCGGGATATCGCCAAGTTGCGAAAAATTGCCCCAAACAGTGGTACTCGAAATTTGAACAAATCGAGCGATTGCTTGCCACGCTCGGTTCTTAATTGAACCCGCAAAGCGAAATAAAGTATCGCAAAAACCAGCAAAACGACCCAACCTCGGTATTTTAAGAAATTGCTGAGGGTCAGCAGCCATTTGGTAAACAGCGGCATTTCGCCACGTTCTTCTAAACGGGCAAACATCACTTCGAACTGGGGAACGACAAAAATCAACAAGGCCGAGACGACCAACGTTCCCACAACGGCCAGCACAATTGGATAAATCAACGAACCTATGGTCCGAGCTTTTAATTCCGCTTGGTGCTCAGTAAACATCGCCACTCGTTCCAAGGCGTCCTCTAAAAATCCGCCTTCGGCTCCAGCTCGGGCCATATTCACGGCCACTTCATTAAACAGTCGCGGATGCCGTGCGAAGGAGTCTCCCAGTGTCTGGCCCTCTTCGATCCGCGAAATAATATCGTCCAGAGCATTTTGCAGGGTTTGATTACCGGCCTGAGCTCGCAGGACTTGCAACGATTTGATTAAGGGAACGCCATTTTTTAACAGCGACGCCAATTGACTATAAAACGTGGCAATTCGCTGCTCGCTGACCCGACCACCTAATGAGATGGGAGTCGATGACTTTTCAGCCGCGACACTAACTGGAAACAACGATTTTTGCGTCAACGTGTTGATCACGTCGCGTTCACTGGCCGCCGCTAACGACCCTGTAATTTTCTGACCCGCCGCATTGCGAGCAACATAGGCAAAATTCGGCATCCGTTAACTCGCTCGGTTAATACCACGGTCCATTTTCGTAATTCGCGCCACCTCTTCGATTGTTGTCGAGCCTTCCAAAACTTTTCGCCAACCGTCATCTCGCAATGTCAACATACCCTCAGCGACGGCCGCTCGTTTCACATCCCAACTACTTGCCCGATCGTGTGCCAACTCACGCACTTTCTCAGTGCACGGCAATAATTCATAAATACCCATTCGGCCTTTGTATCCCACGTTGCGGCAACTTCGACATCCCTTGGAAATATATAGTGGACGTCCTTGCATTCGATCCCAAGGAAAATCTTCGGGCATGTCGACACGATTCGGTTCATACGGTTGCTTGCATTCAGCACATAATCGCCTCACCAACCGTTGAGCCATAACCGCTTCTACCGTACTGCTAACCAAGAACGGTTCCACGCCCATATCGATCAATCGGGAAAAAGCGCTGGCCGCATCGTTAGTGTGCAACGTACTGAAAACCAAGTGGCCCGTCAGAGAGGCTTGAATTGCATTTTCAGCGGTTTCCAAATCGCGGATTTCACCGACCAAAACCACATCAGGATCATGACGCAAGATACTTCGCAGTGACGCCGCAAATGTCAATCCAATTTTAGGATGCACTTGAATCTGGTTGATTCCTTCCAATTGGTATTCGACTGGATCTTCTGTAGTAATAATTTTGGTGTCTGGATTGTTGATCTCAATCAACGCACTGTACAACGTGGTTGTCTTACCCGAACCCGTTGGCCCTGTAACCAGGATGATACCGTGTGGCATATTGATGAGGTTATGAAACAATTCGTACGTTTCATTGGCCATTCCCAGACTGCGCAGTTCAAAGACCATTGCGCCCTTGTCCAAAATACGCATGACGATGCCTTCGCCATGGATCATCGGGATTGCCGAAACCCGCACGTCAACTTCGCGGCCTTTAACTTTTAACTTGATACGTCCGTCTTGTGGCAATCGTTTTTCGGCAATATTTAATCGGGCCATAATCTTCAAACGGCTTATAATCGCTGCTTGAAAATGATTGATCTCCGGTGGGGTAGGCTGAGCATGTAATAGACCGTCAATCCGATAACGAATGACAACTCCACTGGCCTGCGATTCAATGTGCACGTCGCTGGCTCGCGTCTCAATTGCTTCTAATAAGATCTCATTGACTAAACGTACAACGCTGGCCTCTTGGGCCATTTCGCTGAGCTCAGAGCCATCGAGATCTATGTCCTCCAGCAATTCAACGCCATCGTCGCTGGTTTTCTGCTCGATCAATCCTTCGATCGTCTCGCTGCCAACACCTAAATGCGTTTTCACCAACCGCGAGATTTCAACTTTGTCGGCCAGTAAGGGGCGAACATGCAATCCTGTGCTGGCGCTGATTTCATCCAACGGATAAAAGTTAAACGGATCGCTAACCGCAACCCACAATGAACCGTTTTCTCGTTTGACCGGAAATAAAGACTCCCGATAGATAATCTTTTGCGGAAACGTCCCCAATAACGCCAAATCAACCGGAGTGTCTCGCAGATCGACGTATTCCATGCCCAGCTCACTCGACAACGCATTCATCGCGATAACGCGGTCCGCATCCGGTCGAGCTCCCAGCCAATCGAGCCAATCCATGCCCGCTTCACGCACGGCATTTAACTGCTGAACCGTAATCGCGGATCGTTTTAGCAAAATCTGGCCAATGTCCATGTCTTCAATTCCAATTCACAATTTAGTTCAGTCGCGGGCAATCCAAAACCTTCCACCCAGATCGACCATCACGACGTTTCTTGAACCCTGGAAGTCGAATTCGCAAATCGGTCGCTCAAAAATCAAGGTCAGGGAAACTAGACTCGCCAAAGTCTGCTCTCATTTCAGTCTTCCCGGTTAACGTCGGCCCAAACCCATAACCTATTACCAGCCTGACGGATACTGCGACGACTACTAATCAGGACGACCTAAACTCAGGACTACCAAAAACACTAAATGGCGGCTACATCCGCCCTCCAACTGCACCCTGCAGGTGTTCCGCATGTGTTCCCCAGGTTAACTGCCTGCTGGGGCGTAACTGTCCGCTACGGCGTAGCCGTCCCCTTCAGTGTAACTCGCGGCTAATTGGACTTTACCCCGAAATGGAGCCCCGCAGCTAATGGCCAGCGGTAACATGAACCAGTTGTATGCATCCTCGCGATTACACGAATCGTACAGACTCAAGGCCTAATTCAAACCGCATCCCCAAATGACAGCTGTCAGGAGATAAACCCCAAAAGCTCGAAAAGGTGTCGAAATTTCCCTGTTCTACCCAACTGGAAAAGTCAAAAAACGAACGACCACCCTTGCAGCCACCTGAATTAGGCCCTGGATGCCATCGTTTCACGAGAATTGGCCAAGTATTTTGATCGAAAGTCGCTCATTACCCGACGAAAGCACCCCTGGATGCCAGTCAAATTGGCCAAAGTCACGCTTGACGCCCCCTACGAACAACGTAAAAATACCGACTGGCAAACAAGCGTTTCGCGGCCAACAGCAACCTCGTTTGCAAACGGGTGCCGTTTGCTCTGAATTGTCCTGAAATCGACCCAATCCCTTTGGAACGCCGCCTCGACGTCAAAGTTCGGATCGGTAACTAATTTTCACTTTTGATTGCCGACCGCAGACGACTAAACCCCATTCGATTAAATTGAATTCCTTGAGAGCCATTGCCCTTTGGGGACTGGGTTGTGGAAGCTGTCAGCTGTCCGAATATTTGGGCTTTATGAACCATTGCCGCAATATCAACGATTGCGGCACAGAAAAAAATTCACGGCGACGGAAAATTGGAGATACAAAAATAATTGGCGTAACGCGAAACTCGGTGCTTGGGAAAGTTCGGTGCTCAAGAAAGATCGACACTCCGTTCAGTATCGATCAATGCTTACGGAAAATTAGCACTTAGGGGAAATTGCCGCTCCGTAAAAATTGGCACGGAACGACAACCTGGAATTTATATAAAGGTCGCCGACAGGCAAGATAAAGGTCGCCGACAGGCAAAAATGTGAGACGAGAGAAACGCACTGCATGGGGGTGAGGAGTGGGATGCGTCACTTTTCGTGCAAGTGCGTTTCTCTCGGATCACAAATTCTTTATCGATTGCCCTTTCATAGTCATGCCAACTCAAAACTAAGGATTCATGGCTAAAGGCCTCCAGGCCCAAATCCGATTTCCAGGCCCAAATCCGTTTTCTATTAGGAATTAATGGCAATTCCCAACCAAGCAGCCGCGCATCGATTATCCCATCAAACGTATGATCTAGATGCCTGCTATTAACTACAACGGACACAACCCAAATCGGCAATCTCGAAATTGCCGTTCCCGGCAATTAACGCGACCGACCGACAAATATCGCGTCTTTTGTGGCTGATTCAAGGCTCCAATTTATGCGCTGCCCATTTGTTTCTTACAAAGTCTGCCGAATTCCAAAGTCTGCCGAATTACCAAGTCTGCCGAAATACCAAGTCTGCCGCGTTTATTGGCCAGCAGCTATTACTGGTCCATCAGGCGTGCTTATTAAACACAACAGGTTCAGAGGTGTTTCGGAAAAAACTTGAAAATCTTGCCGAACGATTGGTGACCGGCAATACCTCAACCAACATCGTGGATTCTTTAGGCATAGTTTCCTTGTACGCACACAAATTGATCTGATCCTCAACAGGCCTGTTATAGGATTTAATACTATTGATCCCCACCGCCGCGTCGGCCGCCCCCACGTTGGTCGCCACCGCCACGCTGTTGACCGCCCCCGCGTTGTCCACCATTACCCATAGCAAACGGGTTACTGAACTCGAACGGGTCGCCAACCATTTCACGGTATTTTGAGCGTTGTGTAGCGGACAAGACCTTTAAAATTTCATCTTCCGCGTTTTTTCGCAATTTAGCGATTTCTTCTTGCAGCTTCTTCTCGGCTTTCTCAGATGCTTCTTTGATTTTGTCTTCGAGTTCAGGAGAAATATCCAAGTCGGCTTTGATATCGTCGATCAGCAAAGTACCGCCCACCCCTCGCCCGCGAGATTGTGATTGCACGGCCAATTGCTTCAATCGTTTTTGTTGATCCTTGGTCAAAACCTCATCGAGGTCGTCTTGAAACGACTTCGTTAATGACTCCATATCTTTCTGGACTTTTTCCATGGCGGTCGTGCGATCTTCGGCACTCATATCCCGCATGCCGCTGAACATTTTCATCATTTCGTTACGAAAATCTTCTTGGAGCTTTTCCAATTCGTCCACTTGATCGTCCAACAAAACCAGTTCCTCGCGAACTTTGACATCTTGTAATAGAAACAAGCCATTGGACATCATCGCATTCATATTCATGCCCCCACGACCACCTCCGGCTCCTGGGGGTTGGGCGTTCACGATCCCGGCGGAATTTAACCCGCCGAAAGCTAGGCACAAACTCAGAAACAAACTATTGATCGAATAAGAACGCATGTCAAAATCACTCCTCAGTGCCACGTCGCAAAACCAGCAACCAACGTCAATGGAAAAACTGGGCCAGCATGAAAACTGGTCCGGTGTAAAAAATGGTTGTGTGTGATAAGAAACAAAAAAACCCAGAAAAAGTTTCTAAAAAAAGTGAAAAACGAGGTTTTTTTCACTTGTGGAGTTAGGTTTCCAGACTGGTTTAGGAGCTTTGGCGGGTTTTCGACATCTGAACGGCATTGCCGCACGAATTGAATTGGAGATCGTCCATGAACAGTCGCATTAAAGAAATCCCGCGACCACTGGTCTTACTCAAATTCTCCTCAAGCGTTGGATCAGGCACTTTTTCCGGGTCGAAACCGCAGCCTTCGTCCGTTACAGTTGCGACAAACCGAGTGTCGGACAATTCGACCATCAAGTGCACTTTTTTGCTAGGATCGCGGCGATTGCCGTGCTTAATGGCATTCATCAACGCTTCTTCTAACGCCAAATGAACCCCAAAAACATCCTGTTCGCTCCAGCCCATCGATTCCAATTGATCCAAGATACGACGGGTCAAAGTATTGGCGCCATCAGGTTCGCTGGCGAACGTTTCGTCGAGATTCCAAGGAGTGGAAAAACTCATGGATGATAGCCACCTCACGCAACTCAATCGTTGGACAACATTATTCTTTGGATGTTTTGGCCAATTCCTGAATCGCGTCCGTGCGCAAATCGTGAATCGTAAACAGTCGATCTAATTGGCTAAATCCAAAAACTTCTCGCAGGGCCGGGGCCAATTCCGACAGCCGAATTTTTCCGCCTTTGGCTCGCACGCGTTTTTCCAAGACGATTAATTTGTTAATCGCCAAGCTAGAAAAGAATTTGACGTTGGAAAAATCAATTACAATTCTTGGGGCATCACACGATTCGCTCAATGCCAATAACTCACGTCCCAATTTTTCCACTTGGGCCGCATCGGAAATCTTGTCGTCCACGAATCGCACGATTCGCACGTCGTCCACTTGCTCCAAACTTATCGTTTCTTGGGTTAACGATCCTACCGGGCTTTCCATGTCTTTTCTCCTGTTCCAATCAACCGACCGCGACGTACCATTGACAACTTGCGTCATTGTCCGTGATCGTTACACCTATGAACTCTACTTATGATTCGAATTCAACTTAATATTTTCGTCGGGCGAAAACTTCGGCTCACTCCGGCCGCCAGTTTCATACTCGCGACGCTTCTCACGTTGGACGCTTGATTCTCGGGACGCTTGATTCTCGGGACGCTTGATACTTTCGACCGTTCGGTAATTACTGGCGTGCGTTTTTTCACGATTTTAGCCGCATTCATGATAAGCCAAACCGATTGGTTTGACTAGCAGCGCCGGGCAGATTTTAGGGCTCCGTAGTCGCAAATACAAAAGCAATCGGTTGTAACGGTCGTGACATCGCAACACAGGCCATCGGGAATCCGGTACATTATTCGGAATCTCAAATATCGAGTGGGAATCGATGTGACGGCCTTTTGGTGATTGCCGGTCTCGTTGACCCGTCCATTTTTTCGCTTAGGGGGGGCCTTGAACACGACATTCGAATCGTCAGCAGTGCTGAAAATTGAATCGATGCGAACCATCGTCCGACAACTTTTGGACAACATCTCAGCGGTAGTGCTGGGAAAGATGGATATTGCCCGAATGAGTCTCACGGCCCTTCTGGCCGGTGAGCATTTGTTGTTGGAGGACGTACCTGGTGTCGGCAAGACCTTAATGGGCAAAGCTCTGGCACGCAGCATCAGCTCCGAATTTCGCCGTGTACAATTCACGCCCGACTTGTTGCCCAGCGACATTGTCGGAAGTTCTATGTACAACTCGAAATCTGCTGAATTCGTGTTTAACCCGGGCCCAGTTTTTAGCAACTTTGTGCTTGCGGATGAAATCAATCGCGCACCGCCAAGAACCCAAAGTGCTTTGCTGGAAGCCATGAGCGACAGTCAAGTGAGCGTCGATGGTATTAGCCACAAATTGCCAAAACCGTTTATGGTGATCGCCACTCAAAATCCATTTGAATTCGAAGGCACGTACGTGTTGCCAGAAAGTCAACTGGATCGATTTTTGATGCGCATTTCCATGGGATATCCACCGCGTCAGTTTGAACAGTCTATTTTGGAAAGTCACCGTGGCGGCGAACCGGTTGATCTGTTGCCTGCTGTATGTCAAGCGGAACAAATCGCCCAAATTCAGCAAATGGTCCGTCAAGTTGCAGTCGACGATTCCATCAACAAATACATCTTGGATGTTGTCCATGCCACGCGAGATTCCAACGAACTCGCTTATGGCGTGTCAACACGTGGCGCTTTGTTGTGGTATCGCGCCATCCAAGCTGCTGCGTTTATCGACGGTCGCAATTTCGCGATTCCCGACGACGCCAAAAATTTAGCCGTCTCGGTAATTTCACATCGTGTCAAAATTAAAGGCTTTATTTCTGGCGGACTGCGTTCTGAATCCGAAGAGATTATTCGCCGGATCCTGTCGATTGTGGCTACTCCAGGATAAAGCGAATCGCGCTATTGGCCACCTACGAATAAAATTTGGTTTGATCAGCCCATCTGCGGGAAGACAGTTTTCCATGGCCAGCAAACATTCTAACCAAAACGATTCAACCAAACGTCGTTACTCGATGACGATGACTCAAGAAGGTTGGATATTTATCGTCGTATTATTGTTTATTAGCACCGGCGCATTGCTAAGAAACATTAATTTGCTCATGCTGCTGGCCGGCGTGATGATTTCGCCGCTCATCTTGAGTTGGCGACTAACACGAAAGATGATGGAGCAACTACAAGCCCGTCGAAGTGTTCCCACGAGGTTGTTTGCCGAATCCCCCGCCGTAGTCACATGGCATCTTTCGAATCAGCGTCCCAAGTTGCCTAGTTGGCAATTGTTGATCGTGGACCAATGGCAATTCGCCGATCCCAATGATCGCCGACCGCAATTGGCACCCATTCAAGTCTTATTCCCAGAGGTTAAACCCCGCGCAACTCAATCACTAGGCTATCGTATACGATTTCCCCGACGTGGTGTCTATCAGGTTGGCCCTAGTAAGTTATCCACGCGATTTCCCTTAGGCTTGGTCGATTACCGTTTGCATATGCCAGAAATTGAAATGGTACGAGTGGCTCCAGCGTTGGGAAAACTGTCGGCGACCTGGGATAAACGACTGTTATCACATGCCAGCGGCTCACATGCATTGCAGCGAAAGCGCGGATTTCAAGACGAAGAATTTTTTGCCCTACGACCATGGCGCAGTGGCGATAGCGCCCGGGATATTCATTGGCGCAGTACCGCTCGCCAAAATTACCCGATGGTACGTCAATATGATACGCGCAGTGATCGTGACTTCGTAATTGTGTTGGACTTATCCACCAAAAATCCGGCAGACTCTTTATCCGCCAGCGATCCCTTAGCGATGCCTGCGGCAGCTGAACTCGCTAGTGAACTCATATTAAGTTTTGCAGCGACTTTGGCTTCACACTTATCTGCCCAAGTCAAAGGCAAGATAGGCTTTGCACTGTGTGGTGCGGAAACTATCGTATTGTGTGACTACGCCAGCGGAGCATTTTTCGACGAATTGTTTCGTGAATTGGCGGAAGCTGCCCCCGCGCAAAATCCGCAGGCCGGTTTGGCAATAATTCGATTGAGTCAGTCGATTCCCGGAGGCACCCCCTTCTATGTGGTGAGCCCCCACCATCAACGAGACCTTGGCTCCGAGTTAACCGCCAGCGATCAAGCCAAATTTCGCCAAGTTGAATCGTGGATTAAATGGCTGAGTATCGATTCGCCGGAATTTCAAACTTTATTTTCGCCTCCGCAGTCGTTGGCAGACGCGATCCGTCCCCCAATTGACAACACCCTTGCTGAATTGCCCATGCAATCGGTCGGAGGGCAGCTATGAAATCGGTTCAGACTTGGTTGCAATTCGTCTATTTAGGTATGATCGGCGTCAGCAGTTTGTTGCTTGGCTCCGCGCTCGGTGATTTGCGATTTACATGGTTTTGCATCAGTTCAGCCCTATTGGCATGGCTGGTCGTTGACTACCTACGACTATTCCATATGCCCCAGTGGTTGGCCAATACGTTGGCGATCATTGTGCTTTTATTTGCCATGTGGCGTTTCATGCAAAGCGATACGCACGGCCAGTTAACGTCGGTAGCCATGTTGTTGGTATTTTTGCAAAGCGTGTTGGCGTTCCAAGAAAAGACACCGCGACAATATTGGCAACTGGCTATTCTTTGTTTTTTGCAAATTGTGGTGGCCACGATTTATAGCTTGAACTTTGAAGGCGGCATGCTGTTTTTGTTGTATATGATGCTGTCGGGATTGTTCATGTGGCTTACCTGCGTCTATGACCAAACGTGGCGAACGAATCTGATGGGTCGGCCAACCAAATCGTCGCCCAACAACAGCCGCCTGCAATCGGATTCCCCGAAACTGGCGCCGCAACTGGAGTTTGACCTTCCTGTCGAATCGCACCGATCTCTGGTATCGGGAGCGGCACATTTGGTCTCTTGGATGGTTATATCATTGGCTTTTGCGGTGGCTCTGTTTGTCATGATTCCGCGCAGCGAAGCCACTTGGTTTGGCCCCAAGTATGCGACGCCGGTTCCTTTAGGCTCCACGCGAAATATGGAGATTCGAGCCGAAGGTGTGATCTCATTGCCCGTCGAAACTAAATTGCGGTTTGGCCTATCGGACCCCGAAACAGGCGACACCGTTTTGCTTTCTGAACCGATGTATTTGCGCGGTATGTCCCTGGGTTCGCTTGATATTCAAAATGGAAATACGAGCTGGCAAGCTCCTCACGATCGCTTGACTACCGAATCGTTCGAGTCGATGGAACGGATCCGCGACACATCGGACCTTTTGACATTGAATGTCACGTTGGAGGCCACTCGTGATCCCCTGTTATATGTCCCGTTTGCGACATTTTTGAATGAAGCCTCGATTAGCGAGTTTGATTATTGTCATGACCTAAGCGCGATTACTCGCGGACGAAACTTATTTCGGATGGAGGTTAGTCCTTTTCGATATGATTTAGCGGTGCCGCGTGCCATGGTCCGATCAACGGGCGGAATGCCCGAAATGATCGCTTTTCCAGATTTTACACCTTATGTTCCGCAATCCAAAACCAATAAAAACCGCTCGATGTCCGACAATCCGATGGAACATCGTTGGTTAACCGAATTTCCCTCGGAACGTTATCCGACACTTGCCCAAATCGGCAATCAGGTGCGATCTCAAACTTCCGACGACAATCATTTAATATTGGCAAAGAATCTGGAGCAGTATTTTCAAACTGCTGGATTCACCTACACCTTGGATTTTCGCGATATTTCTCGCAACTCCAATCTCGACGTGGTCGAAGATTTTGTCGCTAATTTTAAAAAGGGCCATTGCGAGTTGTATGCTTCGGCACTGGTCTTGATGCTTCGAAGTCAAGGCATCCCAGCAAGATATGTCGTCGGCTATTACGGTCAAGAATACAATGAACTTGGCGAATTTTACATCGTCCGTGAAAATTTTGCTCACGCTTGGGTGGAAGCCTACATTCGCCCCGAAGATTGCAGTGCGGAAATGCTGAGGTTTCCGCGAGTTGCCGATTCTGGCGCATGGATCACGCTCGATTCCACTCCTTATTCGGATGATCGCTTAAGTGCCTTTGCCCGTTCGGGCCAAGCGTTGGATCTCGCTAGATCGATTTGGCAAGGTTACGTGTTGGGGTTAGACGATCCAGTGGATACTCAAGACATTACCAGTGCTGGATTGGGGTTCAGTTTGTCCGGTTTGGGCAGCTGGTCAGACCGCATGCAACAAGGGGTGTTACAAATTCAGTCGCGGCCAGACATTCAAGCGGCCGTGATTGGTGCCGCCATTGTTTTCCTGATCACCGCCACGATGTTGACAGCCCGCTGGCGGAAAAAGAAAATGTCTTCTGCTTCGTCGGTGAAAACTCCCGCTTGGCGCCGCCTGTTAGCCAATACAATGGGTTTGTTTTCTCCCAAGCTGCGGCAGTGGCTATTGCAAGAGTCAACGGTCCAGTCACAAGTCAATTTTTATCGTCGATTCCTAGGAATTCTGAGCCAGTATGGTTGGACCCGTTCACCCGAGTTGACCCATCGCGAATTTGCTACATCTGTCCTGGGCCAACTCCAACACATCTCAGCACCTGAGGAATGTCGATCGATTATCCCGATGATTGTCGAACAATTTCACCGCGTTCGTTTCGGCAGTGAAACTTTGGAAAAGTCGCAGTTGCAATCCATCGATCGGCAACTCGATGATTTGCAGCGACTCTTGTCGACAACCCAGTCCGTGTCGGCACAAAACAAATCAAAAGGAAATAGCGGAACATGAGAATTGGCTTGGTGGGATACCAGGGCTCTGGGAAAAGCAGTTTGTTTCAATGGCTAACCGGCGTGCAGCCTGATCCCTCGTTGGCGCATACCATGCAACAGGCCACCACGCCGATTATCGACGAACGAATGGATCAGCTTTGCGAGATCTATCAACCCAAAAAAGTAACCCATGCCATGTTGACTGTTGTCGACACGCCCGGCCTTAACCGCTCTCACGAAGGAAGTGCTGCACGATTGGCGGTCATTCGCGAGGCCGGATGTCTCGTAATTGTCGTGGCGGCTTTTGCCGGCGCCAAAGTGGCCGAAGACTTACAGTCTTTCCAAGAGGATTTATTGCTGGCAGACTTGGAAATCGTATCTAATCGTGTGGAAAAACTTAGGGAATCCGTAAAGAAACCGCGTCCCAACCGTGATAAAGAGTTATTGGAACTTGCCGCTCTCGAACCAGTTCTCAATCACTTGGAGGCCGGCCAACAATTGCAAACATTTGCGTTAAATGCCGAACAACAACGGGCCATTAAGAGTTTTCAATTACTAACCTTGAAACCACAATTTGCTGTTATCAATGTGTCCGATGACGAACAGAATCCTGATCGCTTCTTGGCTGGCCTAACGGAAAATGTGGCGGCAATTGCCGTCAGCGTCACCTTGCAACGAGAGCTCGATGGACTTGAACCCCAAGCCCGCGAGGAGTTCTGTCAAGAAATGGGAGTCAGCCCCTTTAATCGGAACCAATTGATCCAAGCCATGATGGATGCGTCGGGGCAAATGCTGTTCTTTACTGCCGGCGACAAAGAAGTTCGTACGTGGTTAATCCCTAAACAAGCAACGGCCGAAGACGCGGCCGCAGGAATCCATACGGATTTAGCACGCGGTTTTGTTCGAGCTGAAGTAATGACCTGCAACGACTTGTTTCGCCTAAAAAGCGAACGAGAAGTCAAGGCACAGAATCTTATGAGAAAAGAACAAAAAGACTACGTCATTCAAGATGGCGATATTCTCCACATTTTAGCTAACGTTTAGAGAGCAACTGGCAATTGAAAACAGTAATCACGGCAATCAAGGTCCTACTGTCGATTGCGCTGTTGGCCTATTTGATCAACAAAGCGATTCGTACGGAACAATTTGCGGGGCTGCTCAGCAGCGACAAAAATTATTTGGCTCTGCTGGCGGCAGCTGTCGCTTGTGTGGGCGCTCACTTTATCGGTTTTATCCGCTGGTTTGGTTTATCCAAGGCTATCGGATTGCCTATGACTCTCCGTGACGCTTGTCGTATCAGTTTGATCGGTTCGTTTTTTGGACTTGTTGCCTTTGGCGTTGTTGGTACGGACTCATTACGCGCCTATTACGCAGCGAGACAATCGATAGGTCGACGAATGGAAGCCGTAGCGGCCGTTTTTATCGATCGTTTGATCGGGCTATTGACGATGTTTCTATTCGCTTTGGCAGGTTATTTCTGGGCTGATTGGAAGCCCCCGCAACAACTCGATCCGGGGATCAATCATCCAATGCAGGTCATTCAGTGGATTGTTTTGATCGCTGGAATTTGTGCAATAGCAGGATTCGGTTTGTTGACGGCGTTGTTAGCGATGCCAGGCCTCCGCCGCTTTGCGTGGTATAAACGACTCACCCAGCTTCCAGTTGGCGGACGATTATTGCATCGCCTGACCGGTGTTGCCGCCTTGTATCGACATCATTGGCCGCGGTTAGTGACCGCCTTTGGGCTGAGCTGCTTAGTAAATTTGGGGTTTATGATTTCTATTTTTTTCGCGGCCGATTTCGTCAGTTCCAATCATCCCAGTTTGACCGATCATTTGATCATTGCCCCACTATCGATGGTTGCCAACGCCCTGCCCTTGCCCGGTGGCTTGGGTGGCATGGAAACGGTTCTTGATTTTCTTTATCAAACCTACGCTCGAACGCAAGGGCAACCCGAGTACGGCGTTGTGGTGGCATTTGTTTACCGATTGCTGTTGTTGATCGTCGCGGTGTTAGGTGCGATCAGTTGGTTCACGATGAGCCCATCGGCCCGCCGTGAAATAAACCAACAAACTGACTTGCCAAAATAATGCCGGAATATTCATGTGCGAATAGGCGCATCGGCACACCCCATCGTCGTGACTTCATGGGATATAATGGATTGGTGTCCACCCTAGTTCCGGTTATAATCAGAGGTCTCAGACCTTTGAGAGTTTACGTTGATTTCTTGGCAACTTAAGATGCGAGTGTTCGGCAATTAACGAACCTTCTTTCGAGTTGCGAGCGACTTTCAACAAGCAAGCGTTTTCGCACGAGGTATAAACACGATGGACCGCCAGATTCGCGCTGTGTCATGCAGAGTGTTGTTAGGCAGAGTATTGGAAGCAGCCAAATTTTTTGGTAATCCAGTTCCACGAACCGCAGCAATCGCAACCGCCCTGTCCGTTTGTTTCGCTGTCCAGAGCCTATCCGTGGTTGTCCATGCCAGTGCGCCCCCCAAAAAACAAGTGGAAACACCACAGGACGAGCAAACGTCTTTTTCCGCACAACAACTCGAATTCTTCGAGGCCAAAATACGTCCACTATTGGTCGAGCATTGTTTCGAATGTCACGCTGGTGAAAATCGCGAAGGTGAATTGAGCCTGGATTCGCGTGCCGGTTTGATGCAAGGTGGTTCGACAGGACCAGCGATTGTTCCGGGAAAACCCGAGGAAAGCTTGTTAATTGAAGCCATTAATTATGAGGGCGCTTATGAAATGCCGCCCAGCAACAAACTGAAAAAGGCGGATATCAAGCTTTTAACGGAATGGGTGGCCCAAGGTGCTGCTTGGCCAGAGGCGACTGCAGAACATTCGAAAGCGGGGAACTCCGCTTTCGATTTAAGCACCCGGCGAGCCGAACATTGGTGCTGGCAAGCTATTCAACGCCCAACCACGTCGCCCACCGCATCAACGCTGCCGTCAACATCCGATTCCATCGACCTATGGATCGATCATTATCGATCGCAACAACAATTATCCTCTGCGCCGCCCGCCCACCAGTTAGAAAGATTGCGGCGAGTTTATTTTGACCTGATTGGTTTGCCTCCGCCTCTTGAGGTTGTGGAACAAGTTATTGCCGACGGATCCGATGAACAGTATGAGCGAATTGTCGATCAATTGTTGAAGTCGCCCCAATTTGGCGAACGCTGGGCCCGCCACTGGATGGATCTGACGCGATATGCCGAGACCTTTGGTCACGAGTTTGATTATCCAATTGAAGATGCCTACCACTATCGAGATTACTTGATCCGTGCTTTTAACGCTGATGTCCCCTACAATCAATTTGTGCTCGAACACATTGCCGGCGACGTCTTGCCAACTCCACGTCTTAATCCCGAACAACAATTCAACGAGTCGATTATCGGCACAGGTTTTTGGTATTTCCACGAGGCAACGCATGGGCCTGTCGATGTCCGCGGGGACGAAGCGGGTCATATTGACAATCGAATTGACGTGTTAGGTAAGACATTTTTGGGACTGACGATTTCTTGCGCTCGCTGCCACGATCACAAATTCGATGCGATCGCCACCGAAGATTTTTATGCATTGGCCGGCTTTTTGCAAAGCAGTCGCAAACAACGAGCGATGCTTGACCCGCACGGTCGCATTGCCCATTCATTTGAACAGGCGAAACAATTAACTCAAGAGCTGCAATTGGCATGGCGCGGTTGGGAGCAATCGCTTGTCCAAACCGATCGCAAGTCAATTTCTCACTCGCTGGCCCAGACGATCGAGTTTCTGCGCACAAATCCGCGTCCTGTCATTCCAGCGGCACTTACCATTCAAGGTGAATCTATGACTTGGACGAATCCATCCAGTGGAAAAGTCCTGAAGCAGCGAATTGCTCCTCAACCAGGATTCGCCTGGCAAGGCGACGAGCAACTGTGGTGGTATGATGGCAAAGCGGGAGAGGCTTTAGAATTAAAATTTGAAATCCCGGCCGGCGGACGACACCAAATTGGATTGAATTTAACCAAGGCCCCCGATTATGGAATTACAAAAATAACCTGGAATGGTCACACGTTAGGCGAACCAATCGACGCTTATGCGGCTAAATTGACTACGACCGGTAATCTCGTGTTGGGCGAACTGGATTTAACCGCCGGTCCCCAGACATTGCGATTGGAAATCGTCGGAACACATCCGCAAGCAATTGCGCGTTACATGGTAGGACTCGATTACGTCACGCTGCAAAGGGTCGATCCAGGCCCAAGCCGCGAACAATGGCAACAAACTTTGGCCGAGTTTGCGACATCGAACAAACTATCCGTTGACGTTTTAGGAAGTTGGATACACTGGCTTTTGGATCAACCCCGCGAAGCCAATTTGCCGTCGCTAAGCATTATTCACCAACTAGTCGATCAACCACAAACGCCAGCGAGCGAGCTCATTTTGGCTTGGTTGCAAAAAGGGAATATCGAATCGCAAACTTCTGCGCAAAGCGAACGCAAAACCTGGCGGAACGATTCCAAGCGTCGATTGTTCGAAGACTTTTCTGACGGAGCTGACAATTGGTTTTTTACCGGTAGCGCTGCGGGGTTTATTGCCTCTGGTCAACGTCAATTGGCCCCGGATGGCAAAGTTCTTATCGGTCCGGTGGTCAGCACGAGGACGTCAGGCGATGGTTATTATGGCGTGATTCGTTCACCAACCTTTGAAATTACTCACCCCCAAATCCACTATCGATTGCGCGGGCGCAATGCACAGCTTCGAGTGATCATCGACGGATATCATTTAGACACCTACAACGCTTTATTGTTTGAAGGAATGACGATCACCATTCCCGACAGCGAACAAAATCAATGGGTTACACAAGGCAACGACCTGCGCAACTTTTTAGGTCATCGTGCGCATTTGGAGATTATTGATCACGGTCAAGGTTTTGTTGATATCAGTGAAATTTGGTTCGGCGAAACTGCGCCGCCTGACGTGCCAAATAATTCGCGGATCGCCGCCGACCTGCAGCAGGCGTTGCCACAAAACCCTGAACTAACTCAATCAATTCCCACATTCGTGGATGCCTTCGTAACACGTGCTTTGGATATTGCCTCCAAAACGTCATCTGCAGAGTCGACTACCGATGACGATGATAATTTGGGTCTTACTGAGAAATTGTTGGCGGCACCGTGGGCCAACTTGGAAAACGACTCAACGCCTACGGAATTGCAGGCAAAGTTCGGTTTTGAACCTTTCGTACCTGCTCAATCACCTCACCAATCCAATGGAGAAGGATTGATTTCAACATTGTCAGAGCATGCCAGCTCGCTGGCTGTTGCCGATCGCGAATTGAAGGGTGTGTTGGAGCGAGCCTTGAAACATGGCCGACAAGCGCCTGCACCGATTTTTGTGATGGGCATGACGGAAGGAACACCGGAAAACGAATACTTGTTCGTTCGCGGCAACCACCAAGTACTGGGGTCCATGGTCCCTCGACGAAATCTATCGGCGTTGTCTGCCAGTGTCGCTGCGGATTCTACTTGGAACGAAATACGTGGAAGCGGTAGGCTTGAATTGGCTAACGATTGGGTCTCGCCAAACAACCCATTGGTTTCTCGTGTGATTGTGAACCGTTTATGGTCGCACATGTTTGGCCGCGGGTTGGTCGAGTCAGTGGACAACTTTGGCGTATTAGGTGGTAAGCCGTCTCATCCCGAATTACTGGACCAGTTGGCTCTTGATTTTATGGATGATGGATGGTCACTGAAACGGATGTTGCGGCGAATGGTATTGACCCAAACGTATCAATTAAGTTCGATTCCCGATTCATCGGCAGTCAATAAAGATCCTGATAATCGATTGCTTCATTGCCATTCGGTGAAACGGCTTGAAGGCGAAGCGATTCGCGATGCGATTCTGGCAACAAGCGGCCAACTCGACTTAACGCAATTTGGCCCAAGTGTGCCGATTCATTTGACTCCGTTTATGCAGGGACGAGGTCGCCCGGGCCAAAATGGGCCATTGGATGGAAATGGCCGGCGCAGTGTTTATGTCGAGGTGCGACGAAATTTTCTCCATCCGATGTTTTTGGCTTTTGATACACCGATTCCATTCAACACGGTTGGCCGACGAAATGTTTCTAACGTACCAGCACAAGCACTGATTTTGATGAATGATCCGTTTGTGATCGAACAATCCGAAAAGTGGTCGGAACAAATGTTGTCTACGATTCTAGATCCTGAACAACGGCTGGCAAAAATGTTTTTAATCGCTTTGGGGCGACCAATCGAAACGGCCGAATCCCAAGAGTGCCGTGAGTTTCTGCAGCAACAAGCGGTTGCCCACGGTCAGCCCGCGGATGAGTGGTCCACCTCAAAACTCGCTTGGCGAGATATGGCTCATATCATTTTCAATCTGAAATCATTTACCTTTGTACAGTAAGAGTCTACAGCCATGAGAAACTTGTTCCCATGCGGTCAAATGATGAACCAGCCGGTGAGCCGACGCGAAGCGTTACAACGGACAGCTTGCGGTTTTGGCGCCGTGGCTTTGTCGGCGTTGCTCGGTGATCGCGCCTCTGGTCAACAGGCCGTTGGTAAAAAGGCGTTGACGGATGACGTCACTGCCAATCCCTTGGCGCCTAAACCAAGCCATTATCCGGCCAAAGTCAAACGCGTTGTCTATTGTTACATGGATGGTGGACCATCGCAGGTTGACACGTTTGACCCCAAGCCGATGCTCACAAAAGAGAACGGTCAACCGTTCAAAATGAAAATTGAAAAGACGCAGTTCAATAACATTGGCAGTACGCTGGCAAGTCCCTGGAAGTTCCGTAACTACGGCGAATCGGGGATTCCAGTGAGCGACTTGTTTCCAAATATAGGCACTCATGCTGACAAATTGTGCGTCGTGCGTTCGATGATGAGCAATTTTTCTGAACATACAAACGCAAATTACTTTTTGCATACCGGCAATGGATTCCAAGGGCGACCCAGCATGGGAGCTTGGATTGGTTACGGTTTGGGCAGTGAGTGCCAAGACCTGCCGGGATTCGTAGTCCTCAATGGCGGATTGATTCCACCTGGGGGGCTCGATTGTTTTAACAGTGGTTTTTTACCGGCGTCATTCCAAGGTTCCGTGTTTAACGCCGGCGACTATCCCTTGGCCAATATCCGTCGTCAAGAATCGTCAGACGATTTACAAAAAAACAAGTTGCGTTTGCTCGATCGATTGGATCGTTTGCGAATCGGAAACCAATCCCATGATGCGATGGAAGCAGCAATTGCCAATTATGAATTGGCTTACCGAATGCAGGCGGCAGTCCCTGAACTGGCCGATATTCGCGGCGAATCGGAAGAAACCCAAACATTGTATGGCGTGAATCATGCAAACAAACCAACTGCCGTTTTTGGCCGCCAATGTTTGCTGGCTCGTCGTCTGCTAGAACGAGGTGTGCGATTTATTGAATTGACTTGCCCTAACTTGGGGCACGATCGTTGGGACCAGCACCAAAATTTGAAGAAAGGTCATGAAGATAATGCGATGGCTGTCGATCAGCCGATTGCGGCGTTATTGACTGACTTGGACCAACGGGGAATGTTAGAAGATACTTTGGTTGTCTGGTCCGGTGAATTCGGGCGAACGCCTTTTGCGCAAGGCTCCAATGGTCGCGATCATAATCCATTTGGATTTTCGCTGT
>JBGSMY010000199.1:0-4740 GCA_041739975.1 Pirellulaceae bacterium | reverse complement strand
AAAGGTCGCCATCGTCGCATGCATGAGAAAGTTGATCACCATACTCAACCATATCGTCAAAATCAATCAAAAATGGCGCGAGATTCCTCTCGCTACTTGACTAACTTTAAGACAACCGCTGTCCTCAGGCTGACAATCGATGACTAATTTCTGGCAACAAAAAAATAGAGAGCTTTCTATTCCGCCGCTGAGGACAGCGGACGGCTACGGTAGTCGCCCCCTGCCAGCTCGCTGGCAGGAAGCAAAGTTTGGCAGCTAGAACGTTGAACATCAACTGCCGCTGAGGACAGCGGCGACTACGGTAGTCGCCAGTTTGATCGCAGGAGCGAAACCTTGACGGCTAGAAATCTTGCAATAGTAGCTACTCGAGTTGACGGTTGATAGAATATAACACGCACCAGCAACCCGCGGTCAATATTGATCGCGACGGGTTTAACCGAGCCAAACGGGATAAACCTTTAATTTACACAGTTTCGAAAAACACGGATTCAACAATTTAACGTGGTGAAAACACACGTCGTCGAGAGGATCAACAGCGACCATGAAATTTTCCAGGCGTTTGAGTTTACAATCAAATCCATTGCCACTAAATCCTTGGCAAATTCGATCCAATTCGCAGAATTGTCAATTCGATTTGAATCATAACCGTGCACGCCTCTTCGTATACAGTGATTTGCCACTCAGCACGGTACAGGTCATTCGCAATCTAAAAAGCGTTTGGGTATGCCTAGCCTTGGCGATTTGCTTTGCTAGTTATGCAACGATTTCGGTCGCACAACAGGCGGCCAACGAATGGCTGACCGAAGGGCAACCCGCACTCGATCGCGCCGCAAAAAACAACAAAGACGTTTTGATGTTGTTTACAGGGTCCGATTGGTGTCCGCCTTGCAAGAAGCTAGAGGAAGAAGTTTTATCACAAGCTGAATTCATGGATGGCGTCAAAGCCAATTTTGTGTTGGTGAAATTCGATTTCTTGCGGCAACAACCCGTGCTGCCGGCTCAAGAAGCTGAAAACAGCAAATGGTCGCAACAATGGGGAATTGAGGGGTACCCAACCATCGTGCTGGTCGATCGCCAGAAGAAACCATTTGGTTTCATCGGTTATGAACCAGGGGGAGCGCCGAGCTTTTTAAAACGACTAGAGGATATGCGGCAAAAACGAATGCGACGTGATGACTGTTTTGCAGCGGCCGAACGAGCCGAGGGAGCGGAGCGAGCCAAACTGCTGGACCAAGGCCTTGCCGAAATCGGCGAAGAAATTGCCAACGTTTACTACGAAGACCTTGTCAAAGAGATCGTGGCGATTGACGCCAGCGATGAACTCGGATTGCGGACAAAGTGGAACTCGGCTGCCGAAAATGAGATTCGCAAACTTCTGGTGGCTGACATTCGCACGATGTCTCGCTTAGAAAAACCGGAAAACGTGATCGCGTTTATCGATCAAGCTATGACGGAATGGCAGTTTCCAATTGAACAAAAGTTTTCGATATTGCAGACCAAATATCAGTTGCTGGTTCGCTCGGGTGAACTGGAGTCCGCTGCTAAACTCCTCGACGATATGATTCAACTGGAAGAACTAGGGGAAGAATCAAAGCAGAGATTGATCGTTCGCAAAGCACTTCAATTGGCCGGCAGTCAGAAATTTGACGCTGCGATTGCCGAGCTCGATCGCTATTTGACCAGCCATCCAAATTTTGTGCTGGTACAAGTTTCCAAAGGTGAATTATTGGCGCGCATGGGAAAGCCGGTTGAGGCTCTTGCTGTTTTGGAACAAGCAATTGCGCTGGCAAGGCTCAATCCAGACGTATTGATTGAAGCGGTGGCGGGCAAAGCAGAAATTCTGTTTACTACCGATCAAGCTGACTTGGCACTTCAAGAACTCGACAAATTCGCCGAAGACACCCAGATGCCAACGGATCTGCGTTGTGAGGCGATGTTGCAACAAGCGATGATTATGCGAAAAATGGGGCGTCGTCGACCTGCGACACTCAAAGAAAATAAAGCCATTGAAACGGCCGATTCCCCGGCGCTGAAGCGTGAACTGTTAACCGTTGTCGAACAAATTCGCGCGAAGGCTGAAAACGGCTCGGAACAGTAAACAATCGCCGTCAATCCGTTTAGTTTGATCGACTGAGCACTAGTTGAAATTCCCCGAGTATCTGGTTAGGCTAGATCGAGTTAACCTGTCGCTTCGCCCGTACACGAAGCGCCCAGAAACAGCGAATTTCGAGACGGCAACGTGCTTTTGTCGGTATCCGCAGTTCACGATACAGGTTGAATTTAGCTAAGTTCCAAGACTTGTGCCCCTGAACGCAATAATTGCTTGGTATTTTTGAAAAGGAAATTTAACAAATGGCCAAAAGGCAACATCGACGCGATTTTATGAAGACCTCGGCAGCAGTGGGAGCCGGGTTCTGGGTAGCTGGTGGTGTAACTGCCAAGGCTAGCCTCTCAGCCAATGAAGAGATTCGATTTGGATGCATTGGAATTGGCGGCAAAGGGTCGAGCGATTCAGCCGATGCTTTAAGCCACGGCAAGGTTGTCGCCGTATGTGATATTGACGACAAAACGTTGGGAGAGTCCAAAGACAAATTCCCCGACGCCAAACGATTCCACGACTTCCGCAAATTGCTGGAAGAAATGGAAGGTTCGATTGATGCCGTGACAGTCAGCACGCCCGACCATACACATGCCGTCGCTGCTTTAATGGCGATGAAAATGGGCAAACATTGTTTTTGCCAAAAACCACTGACCCATTCGATTGAAGAAGCACGCATGCTGGGTACGGTAGCCCGCGAAAAGAACCTCGTAACTCAAATGGGTAATCAAGGCACAGCGCTGAGCTCGTTGCGATTGTCCGCGGCCTTAATTAAAAATGGACTGGTTGGCACGGTCAAAGAAGTCCACATTTGGACTAACCGTCCCGTGTGGCCGCAAAGCTTTGGACTCAAAGTTAGTGAGGTTGACCCACCACCGGCTCATGTCAAATGGGATTTGTGGTTAGGCCCAGCTAAACACCGCCCATTCAGCCCAGAAATCCATCCATTCAAATGGCGTGGTTTTTGGGATTTTGGCACCGGTGCGCTAGGCGATATGGCTTGCCACACCGTGAACATGTCGTACATGGCACTCAATTTGCGAAATCCAACCTCAGTAGTTTCCACCAATGCTCCGCATGACGGCAACTCTTATCCAAAGTCGTCCAAGATCGTTTTCGAATTCCCAGAACTCGATGGCCGCCCGGCTTTGAAAATGGTTTGGTACGACGGCGGTGAAATGCCCGATGCAGAATTGATTGGCGATTTGCCAAAACAGAAAACCGACAAAGGCGAACGGATCTACGACAGTGGAGCATTAGTCGTCGGAGACAAAGGCAAATTCTATTCGCCTGGTGATTACGGCGGCGAAGCTCGCGACACCGGTCTAATTGTTGAAGGCAAGTTCCAAAACCAACGCGAATTCGCCAGTACCGTTGAGTACGAACGATCGCCTGGGCATTTCACGGAATTCGCCAATGCCATCAAAGGCGAAGGCAAACCGATGTCGAATTTCCCAGATTATTCCGGCCCATTGAGCGAGACGATTTTGTTGGGCAATCTCGCCTTATGGTCTGGCAAACGCGTCGATTGGGATGCAGCCAATATGGTTGCTGCTGACGCCAGCGACGATGTCAAACGGATGATTCGACACGAATACCACAATGGTTACTCGTTGTAATCATTGCTCCTTGTAATTCACAAAACGGCCACATATTAAATACACGAATTTGTTGGTCGGGATTTTTAACAGAATAACGCCGCGGACTTAAAGGTCACGCGGCGTTCTTGTTATTCGTCGCCAACTTTTTGTTTTGCTGACTTGTTGGCTATAGCTTTTTAATTTAGCGATCGCTATCAGCAAACCGTGTGGCTAACCAAGTCTATCGGAACAATTCGCGAATGCCGTAGGTGAAGAACGTTCCCATGGCAAAATTGGTTGCTTCTTCTTGTGGTTTAAACCTCAAGATCAAAGTATCGCCAGGTTTTACCAACAATCGGCTTGCCGGTTCGTTGATTGCTCGCACCAAGTCGACGCGAATTGCCAGTTGTCGGTTGCCCGGGATTTTTCTGAGCACAATCAATTCGTTCGCAGGAACGCTCGCCGCAGTTCCGAAGGTGCCGACGTTCGAACCACCTTGGCCCACACCAATGCCCGCTCCTGCAATTGCCATAGCCCCTAACACGTCCAAGTCATAATCTCGAGGTAGTGGGAATTCACCGCCTCGCAATAGGCCACCGGTATAATAGACCTCTGTATCACGATTGTCGACATAAACGATATCGCCATCGCGAAGCACAATATCTTCGGGGCGGAAACTCGATGTCTCACCGGGTTTCAAACGAGTCTGAATCTTGACGACGTTCGCATCTTGAGTCGGAGTTGGAATGGTACCGTACGGAAATTCTTCAGGACCATGGGTTCGATAAAATTCTTTGATTTCACGGTCGCGTTTTTCGGTAGCAATACGATCGCCGCGGAGAATTCGAATTTCACTTTTCGCATTCACGCCCGGCATACCACCGGTTTCCGTCAAGGCGTTTAACAAATCATTTTTGTATGCTCGCATTTGTAGGACGTAGCCTCGACTGCTATCGTCGGAACGATCCGTAACCGGACGAAGACCTCGTTGAGCAGCAAATTGGGCACTACCACCAAAAAAGGTATTGTCTTGTCGTACGACAAACACGCGATAAGTTCGTT
>JBGSMY010000180.1:0-3933 GCA_041739975.1 Pirellulaceae bacterium | reverse complement strand
CCGGATGGCACTTTCATTGCTAAAGAACTACAAGGGTGACAAAGAAAGTGTGAGACAACGAAAACTAAAGTGTGCCTGGGACGAGTCCTACCTGTTCAAAATTCTCGGAATTTCAGCGTAAAATAGTGCGCTCGCCCTGGGTGTTCAGTTGGACGCAGAATCGGCAGTTATTGCCCGCTTGGTTTGGCGTGGGGCAAAGTTTAAGTGCCTTTATACGAGCGCGACCCGAGGGATTGGCGAATTTGCAATTGATGTACCGCCAGTGGCCTTTTTTTGAAGGCGTAATCGAAAATGCCGCGCTGGCCTTAGCCAAAGCCGATTTGGCAATTGGTCGCAAGTACGTAGCGCTTGTCGAAGAACAAACGGAATCGGATTCCATTTGGCGCGCGATTCAAGATGATTTTGACAACAGCGTTTCTTCCGTTTTGCAAATCACCGAACGCAGTGGAATGCTCGACCATGTCGCTTGGTTACGCGATTCGATCGAAGTCCGAAACCCGTATGTGGATCCATTAAACTTGATTCAGGTCACATTGCTTCGCCGATTGAGAAATTTCACGACATCGACAGACGATGCCATTGAAATTCAATCACTGGTCCGGTCCACAATTCAAGGCGTCGCGGCTGGGTTAAGGACGACTGGTTGAACTAGACAACGAGCACCTATGGGCGACGTAATCGAAATGGACTCAATACGAGTCGCATAAATTTGTCGACGTTGCACGAGGGGCCAGTGGGCGGCCTGACCAAACCGTGCCAAAATGTAGGGGCTGGTTGGATTTTTTTGTTTTAAATGTGGCGGCGTTTTTTTTGGTGGCCGCGCCCCTTCAACGACTATCTCTCAGCGCGTATGTCCGTCACGTAGGGAATAAATGTCCATAGCAGATTGGGAGTGTCTGTCACGATGAGAGTCGGCGTGGGAGATTCGGTAGGAGTTGCGGTGGAAGTTGCCATGAGTATCGCCATGAGACCATGGAGTTTTGCGGTTAGGGGCGCAACGCCGCGGCCCTACCGACTTCAGGTCAAGACGACACGGAAATGCGGAGGACCTTTGCCTGGCTCCCGACAAAAAAGGGAAAAACAGGCTGCCTAAATTTACGATTCTTTAGCACCGTTTTCGTCTGGCCAGCCAAAGTGTGAATCATTAAAAATCGCGAGCCGGAAAAAATCTTTCCGGCGTCGCGTTGCAATTGAATTCAGAATAGATAATAAATCAGATTCAACTAGTTTTGATCGTCTGGTAAGTTTCCAAAAAGTGTGGTGTTGTTGAGAACGGTGTTTGCCACGGGCGAGGTGTAGATCCCACCACCTGTCGTGCCAGCGATATTGGTATTAATACTGCTGTCGGTAGCGACAAAGTTATTGCCATTGAATACTCCTCCGCCATTTCCACCCGAGGTATTCAAAGTCACTGTGGTGTCGGTAATTCTGGCATCGCCATTGCCCGCCACTTGAATTCCACCGCCACTTGATTCGGCAGTGTTGCTCGAAAACGTTGCATCAATAGTGCGCAGTTGTCCGGCCGTATAAATTGCTCCACCTCGGCCGGCAGCCGCGGTATTAAATGAAAATGTTGACATGGTTTGGACGCGCAAGTACGAGCCTTGTGACAGATAGGCACCGCCACCGTCGCCATCGGTCGCTGTATTTGACGATACGTCGGTTTCTGTCAAGACTGCAGAGGTGTTTCCGCTCAAGTACAATCCACCTCCTGCCGACGCTTGATTTCCGGTTCCGGCGCCTCCAACAATACCGGAAGTCAGTCCGAAATAGCCTCCCGCTAGAAAGAGTCCACCGCCTGATGTTGCAGCTTCATTGGACAAGAAGTCTGTAGTGGAAAATAAACCAGAGCTGCCGAGAGCTTGATGGTAACCTCCCCCACTTCCGGTCGTAGCAAGATTGCTTTCGAGGATCGAATTCGATGCGACCACGGTTCCACCATTGTTAAATATTCCGCCACCGCCATTTCCATCAGCGATATTAGCGGTTAGCGTAACGGAATTTAACGTCATGGTGGAAGTTGTGTTCCATAATCCGCCACCTTCGTTGGCTGCAGTGTTGCCGGTAACTGAAGTATTATTTAGTAAGGTGAAAGCTGAAGCGCTGTTGACGTGAATGGCGCCGCCGTTACCGGGAGCTGCGGAACCTGAAGGGCCCGCGACGTTACCATTACCTACAGTGCCGAGAATCGAATCGTCGAATCGTGCGACACCACCGTTTACTTCGACGGCACCACCAGCGCGGTTAGCGATATTGCTAGTAAACGTCGTGCGGTTCGCAAAGAATCGGCCGCCGGTTGTCAGGACTGCGCCACCGCTTCCTGAGGTTCCGTTTGCTAGATTTCCGACTATCGTACTATCAACGACCCGAGTGTCGCCGCCATTGTTAAAAATAGCTCCGCCGCCATCGTCGGTGTTGTTGCCGGCTCCGATATTTGCGTTAATGGAACTATCGCGAACCACCATCAAGCTGCCGGCCTGATTCCAAAGCCCCCCGCCCTCACGCGCGGCGTAGTTCCCTTGAATTGTGGTGCCGCTAACGAACACGGTAGTCCCTGCGGATCCCGTGACATGGACACCACCGCCATTACCTGGATTTGCCGAACCGATGGGTCCTGCGACGTTGCCCTCTCCGGGCGCGCCTCCTAGAGTGCAGTCGAGAAGACCAATGTAGCCGTCGATGACTTCGATCGCTCCTCCGGCGCGGTTAGCTGTATTGGTTTGGAAAATGCTGTCGCGAAACACAATACTGCCGTTTACGCCTAATACAGCTCCACCACTGCCTGAGGCGCCGGTGGCATCGTTTTGAATAAAGGTTGAATTATTGATGAACATTGTGCTGTCGACGTTGTAGAGGGCACCGCCACCAATGCCGGTAGCTTCATTGTTTAGAAAATCGACAGTCACTACGAGTACTGTACCGCCGCCTGCGGTCGACAACGCCCCGCCTTGAACAGAAAAGCCATCGACTAAACGCAGGCGAGAAAACGTTACGTTTTCGGCCGTTGTTACGTTAAAAATACGAGTTGTCCCACCGCCATCGATGGTCGGGTTGGCGCTGCCACCTTGTATGGCAACATCGTCAGTAATGTTCAGCTGTCCGTTTGTCAGGTTAATCGTATCACCGGTAAGTGAGTTGGCAAAAATGATTCGATCGCCGTTAGCATCACCGGCAGCCGCATCACCAAATGCGGCATTGGTATTGGCGGCAATTACCGCTTCGCGCAAGGTCAAAAATCCATCTGGTACACCGGACGCATCGTCACCGATGGAGTTGACTAAAAAAGTGGCAAGCATCGCGCGCGATTCGAGAGTTTGGTAACAATTGTTTTGGGAACGAACGTAGACTTGTCGCGAGATTTTATTTTTTTTGCTCATGGCAACCTCAGAATTTTTGACATATAGAACGAGAAACGGGTCATTCAGTGCAGTGAAAGCAATTGATGTGCCGATTCGATAAGTTTTGTAAACCGTAAGGGAGAAGAAAGTGGATTTGATAGCCAATTGGTCGATTCAAAGGGGCAATGGGTTGACGCCATGACAACTTTAGCAGCCGCGAATCATTCGATATGTTAGGCCCAAATTGAGCCTGTTTTTCCTTGAAGATCTCAGCATGTCGGCGAATAAACTGCGTTGAGCCGTCTGAAGAATTGAGTGCAACCGCACCGCTTGGCATTGGGAATTAGCGGTTGTTTTGGCTCCGCGCTGGACGATATTTGCCCAAGAGGCCAGCGGAAGCGGCAGGCCGCTAATTTCGATCGATTTCCTTATTCCACTAACCACCCGTCGACGTCTTCTTGCCATGCTCCACCGATATCGCTTATGTGAGTCAGCCGCGAGTTTAAAATCAACTAATGGCCGACGACAGTCGGAAATGATTTTCCTATCCTCCATTTTCCTGTCCCCCATCTTCCTGTCCCCCATCTTCCTGTCC
>JBGSMY010000179.1:0-17699 GCA_041739975.1 Pirellulaceae bacterium | reverse complement strand
CGAAGTCGGCCTGCTGGTAATGGCGCAAAACCTGTTGAATCTAAATCGCCTCGGACGAATCGCAGAAACATCCGAAAAACAAGCCGATTAAAGCTGGACGATCTCCTTGCCCCGGGGATGATTGTGCTTTTCACTAAATGCGCGATTCCCACATATTTCTTTTCAAGGCGGTCAGCACGAATACCCTAGGGCTTGCCCCGGGGATGATTGTGCTTTTCACTAAATGCGCGATTCCCACATATTTCTTTTCAAGACGGTCAGCACGAATACCCTACCTGTCACCAAACCGTTTCGAGCTCATGCAAAATCTATAAGGAATACCGCGGCCGTCAACCGTGGGCCACCTCAGAGATTCAACCACCGGAAAAAATTCCGTTTCTACCGCCGATAAAACCAAGGCAGCATGAAGTTCCCGTAATACCTATAAAATTTCCTCCCTAAAGTACTTAGAACGTGGCCTTGCACTGATATATCGACACCGTTTTGTGGTGTCTTTTTCTTTTGGCTCATCAATTGCGTGGCAATCGATTTATAAGTAACTTTGGGTGAATCTATATTAGAAGCCATTTTTTCCCAAAGAATTCAAGGAGTTAATTCGCAGCCATAGGCCGAATCGTGCTGGAATTGCCGCGTATCCCACGTCAACGAGCCGACTAGGGCTCCAGAGGCGATCCCATTTCGCGCTCCGTTGGAGCAGCGTAATCGGACCATTATCAATGACCAGCAATTCGAAATTAATATGCAAAGGGCACCCAAATCCTAAGGTTTGGGCACACAGATAGTAAGTCCCTCAGGTGAATTGGTATTATTACAAATGTATAGCTGGATTCGAAACGTCAAGCGATTTTGTGAGTCGATTGAGAAAACGTTTAAAAGCGATTGTGAAATTGAATTTGAGTTTTTAGATCCCCTCATTCACAACCCTATCTCGGATTTGCATGACCACGAATCTTGTGTGTTACCTCCAAGTCTCGAGGCATTTTATCGAACCGAATGCAAAACGGCTTCGTTTTGGTATTCAGTTTTTGGTTCGAAAATGCCAATTTGCGCCGGGGGGTTTATCTTTTACTCCCATAAAGGAATGATAGGTGGGTTGAATCGCACTAGAACATGGGATCCACTGATAGACGTAGATCCATTTTCAGAATTCGCAACTATCCTTAAAAACGCGATGTCGTTTTGTGATCTTAGAAATGGCGATGTGTTGGCTTTTGATATGAGAGCAAAGACTCTTGAACCGCCAATCTTTTACATAACTCACAAAGGTCCCGATCTCCCTCAATTACTACGACCTATTTCTCCTTCATTTGCTGATTTTCTGTTTAATTGGGAAAGACTCTGTTATGCCTCTCCTTACGAAGTGATTGAAAATGGAGGTTTAAATAACGATGGTTTTCTTGACTACACTTCCGAATTTGGTGTGCGAGTCCGAGAATCTTTAGGAATAAATATCGCAATATTTGACTAAGAGAGTATCCCCGAACACCAGCGACGCGAAGTGTGGTGTAGGCGAATGCAAATTTTAGCATAGCGAGATAATTTGTAAGCGTCTCCCAGCTGTTACCCGTTTTCACACCGTCGCCGCCGCGAAATTTGCGAACAGTGTCTTGGGAAGTGGCCGAGGCAATGGACGCAAATTCCGCGCTGGCTTGCCGTTAAACGTTGCGCTTGAAACGATTGCGTTTATCAGTGCTGGTCGAATTGCATTTTTGTCGTGGCCGAATGTTAAAAGTATTGATGCGTGTACCCGTTATCACACCGTCGCCTCCGCGAAATTTGCGAATGATGTCTTTCGAAGTAGCTGAGTCAACGGACGCAAATTCCGCGCTGGCTTGCCGTTAAACGTTGCGAGTGATTCGACCGCGTTTATCAGTGCTGGTCCATTTGTATATCTGTCGAGGACGAATGTTAAAAATGTTGATGCGTGTACCTGTTATCACACCGTCGCCGCCGCGAAATTTGCGAATGATGTCTTTCGAAGTAGCTGAGGCAATGGACGCAAATTCCGCTCTGGCTTGCCGTTAAACGTTGCGCTTTAAACGAATACCGCAAATTCCGCGCTGGCTTGCCGTTAAACGTTGCGTGTTATTCGACCGAGTTTATCAGTGCTGGTCTATTTGTATTTCTGTCGAGGACGAATGTTAAAAATGTTGATGCGTTTAAACACCACCATTTTCGCCTTCACCTGACTTTGCTGAATTGGGAGCTTGTTTACCCGGTTCATTTGCCGGCGTCTTATCCGCGTCCGGGTTGGATGAGTTCCCTGATCCCGCCGGATTTTGGTCTTCGGGACTTTTGCCCGAGCGAATCTCAGCCAATTCTTCACTAGTCGGCAATCCATCTTCATCACCGGCGGCGGCACGGAAATCAATGAAATCTTGCAAGACAAAGTTTTCCGGCCACTGCAGGCCAGTCACCTTTAACATTTGTTGGTATTCAATCAACGAATCCACAATGTCCGATGCGATGCTGCCATCCTTAAGCACGCTGTATTTTTCGAACACTTTAGCCCAAGATTGATAACTATCTTCAAACATTGAAATAGCGCCCTGACGAACGGGCTCACGTTGTTTGGTCTGACGATTGATACGGAATTCGTCGTCAAAAATCGATTTCAACTGATTGTCGCGTGCGTCGTACAGTTTCTGATGTCCGGCAACTGCGTTATCGTCCAACTCTGCCTGATTGTGTGCTGTCCAATAACGAAAATTGACGGTTCCAGCATTCTTATCGATCGTCGATAACAACTCATTAGCCTGCCGAATCTCCTCTAATACCGGTAACGCCAACAATCGTTTGTCCGGTGGCAATTGGCGGACTAACTCCGCATCAACTGCGATCTGACGACGTTCGATTTCTTTCAACACTTGCTCGACATGGAACATCTGTTCAGGAGTCCGTTGATCGATTGGCAAATCCATGATTGCCAATTGCTCGGGTGTCAATCTCAAGCTGGCTCTGATGTCTTTTTGCAAATCCTGACGTGTGCTCGGCGAAAATTCATCGAGTTGTTGTCGCAATCGGTCGAGACGTTCGGACGTTTCGATGGTGCCATTGAGGGTAATCGTTTGATCCAGAGTGTTTGTGATTTTTTGATCGCCATATTCCTTCCATTCTCGTTCGGACGTCGCCCAAATTTCCCGAATAATTTCGTCCGTGCGAAACTCGGATTGCAATCCCATGGCTTGGTTTCGCAATTGTGCCGGCCGTTTCATATAGAACATCAAGTCGCTTGTTAGTTGCGGTCCACGTTGTTCTTCCACTAATTTCCGCGACAAATCAAACCAATGGTAAGCCATCTTCCAATGATCGGGACCATATTCGGGCGTATCGTATAGATCGGGCTCGATGAAGCTGGCCATTTCGTCATGATATTCGCGATCCTTACGAAACATCCGTCGAAATTGAAACTTTTCGTCGGAGTTACCGATCTTCATTCCGGTAAAGGCTCCCAAATTATCCGTCATCCGATGGTCCGCAATATTGTATTGGATACCTTCGGTTAGAAATCGTATTCCCTTTTTCACCCAATGGTAACGGTATTCGTAGTCATCGAACTCAACGGAAACGTTGTAGGACAAATTGTGGGCTTGAAACTCCCAGACTTTGACAAAGTTCGGTTGAATCTTAATCAATGTGTTAAGCGTGGCTTCCAATTGATCATAATTTTCTTTGACCTTGTGATCATTGGCTTGCATCCACAACAAGTTGACAGCGACGCCGCGTAAACCTAGCGAAGCCAATTTCATCGTCTCGCTCGCCGGATCGATTTGCGAAAGACGTGTTTGCGACAAGCCGTATTTATTCTTTAACTTGGACAGCACGCCGCCTTCTCGAACCACCGAGTTGTCTTTATTGCGCGTGGGCGGCTGAGAAATCATCAAGATTGGGATCAGCAATACGCCGATCAAAACCATATAGATGATTTTGCGAACAAACGTAGGACTATTCATAACCGTCTACTTTGCGATTTCACGAGTTTTCAAACAGAAGTAACCCAACACGGCTAGGCCACACCAAAACGCCAAACACATGGCCAGTGCAACTAACACGCGATCCGTATCGATCGAATATCCATGAGTCAAAAATTCAGCGAAATTCAATTTGGAAAAATCGGGGGCCAAGTTGGTTAACATTTCCAATGATTTCAACAACAATTTATCGGTTTCTTGCATCAATGAGGTAACCATCCCCGCTTCCACGCCAGCTTCCATATTCTTCTGAGTAATCACCCGATAAAACGACTCAATTGGCCCCCCACCGACCGCCGTGGGCAACAACAATCCGCGAATAAAGTCGGACGAAAAGCCCACTAAAATAACCACACATGCCATTAAGATCGTAATCGGCGAACTAAGGAATGTGCTGAAGGCCACACCCATCGCAATGATGATCATCATCTGGATCCAAATTCCAATGTATCCTTTGAGGAAGTTTGCCCAGAAAAGATCATCCTTACCTCGCAGATACACGTCAGCCAATGACACGCCGATGTATTGATTTTTATCTTCACAACGCAAAATCAATCGGAGTTTGCCGTTGCCTTTAATAAAGTCATCAAACAAATCGAATTCGCCAGTTTCGACCACTGTTCCGTTCGGATTCTGGCGTTCACCCCGAAGTTTTCGCGAAATCGGCAATGTCTGAACTTCGAATTCCTGAGTTTCAAATACGATGGTGTCCGAGACAATTCGATCTTCTAATTCTGGGTTATTCGGTACGCTTTCAAAACGCATGCTGGCCATCACTCGTTTTTGAATGTTGCCGACAAACGTACGAAAGACGCCCAAAGTCATTTCTAAATTGATTCGATCGGGATTATCGAACATCTCCGGTTGCAAATCATTAAAGTCGAAAACTGCACGCGACAGAGAACCCGGCGTCAGATACGTGCCGCCGTCGACATAGCCTCGGTAACGCCACTCGGTACCGACATCAATGCCGCGTTCTTTCAACTCGCCTTGTCCGTCGTAAAAAATCAAACTCCCGGCATAAATGGGAACCCGCGCGCGAAAATAACCGGCGGCGGGGCCTAAAACAATTCGCTTTTCCTCGCCTTCGCCAACTAAGGTCACCTCATGGGTATGTCCGTACGCTGGATTGCAGATGACTCGTTCATAAACGATCTTGCCGTCATTGCGATCGTATTGCCGCAGCACATTGCCCATATTGATTGGCTTGGAATCAGCATCGCGAATGTCTTCAATTAATTCAATTGAATGGTTGTGTCCCGATTCAAAAACCGTCTCACCGGATTTCAGCGCGTTGTCGGAAGCCCGTTGACCTTGAGCATTGAGTCCCGTGGCACTATCGATCGGAGACAATGCCGCAGTAGTCTGGGTGTCGCCAACAATTTGGTGGGTGTGCGACAATCCGCGCCAAACGAATACAAAACTAATGAGGCCCATTAAAACTAATAGGCCAGTACCCAAAATGCCAAATCCCACCATTCGGCCGAGAACGATTTCCGTGGCGCGAACCGGTTTGGTAACAACGGTATAAATCGTGCGGCTTTTAATATCTTCCGGCAAACTGAACGAGCTAATCAGAATACCCATCAACAGCACCAACATCTGGGTGCCCCACAACACAAAATTCAAATACAGCCGATCGGCATTTTCGGCACCCGTGTTTAGAAACCAACCACCAAATAACAAGGCAAAGGCAAACACCGCAAACGTGGCCAACACGATTCGCCGACGCATAGCTTCTTTAATCGACAACCGAGCGATCGCCATCACGCGTCGCCACGAAGTCTTTAAAAAATCCGGAATGGCGCCAGCCAAAACTTCGGCCACCACGTAAAAGGCTTCAAACGGCCCATGTCGAAACGTGGCGATCAGATAGCCCGCCAAAGTCCCTAAGACGGCACCAATGACCAACACAAGCAAAAAAACCAAGCTTGCGTCAGGCAGCCATTTCAAAAAATCAGGAAACGATTCAACAACCATGTTTCTGCTATAGATTCAATGAATTATTTGTTAAGAATGCGGTAATCGACTCGGATTAACCTGATGAACGAGCGCCTTCGCCACGATGCCCCGGCCGAGCTTGGCTCTCGCGAACAATCGTCAAGAACAACTCTTCCAACGTTGTGCGTGGATTTTCCAAAGCTAAAACCGAACCACCATGCTTTTCAATCAGTTGCCTAATTTCTGCGTGGGCCGATTCGGGAACGCCTTTAAAGCGTACTTGGGTCTCATCGCCCACCTTGAGCAAACTGTCGACGCGGCCCAATTCCTTTAACTCACCTTGATACAAAATCGCAATTCGATCGCAGACATCTTGCACGTCAGCCAACAAGTGGCTGCACATTAATATTGTTTTGCCTTGAGCCTTGAGATCCAAGATCATGTCTTTCATCTCGCGGGTTCCCAACGGGTCCAAGCCCGACGTGGGCTCATCCAACAAAATCAGATCAGGATCGTTAATCAGCGCTTGAGCCAACCCGATCCGCCGAACCATGCCTTTGGAATACTCGCGCAATTGCCGGCGTTTGGCCCACGTCAATCCAACTTTCTCGATCAATTCAGCGGAACGTTGGCGACGGATATCAGCCGGCATGTCAAACAATCGGCCATAAAAATCTAACGTTTCTTCTGCGGTCAAGAATCGGTACAAGTAAGACTCTTCGGGCAGGTAGCCAATCCGTTCGTTTTTCGAGACTTCCGTGGCGTCTTTGCCCAAAACCACGGCCCGACCACTTGTCGGGAAAAGCAATCCCAACAGCAATTTGATGGTCGTCGACTTTCCCGAACCGTTTGGACCTAACAAGCCAAACACTTCGCCGCGGCGAATTTCTAAATCCAACGATCGTAAAGCCTGTACTTTCTGCCGACCCCAGAAATCGCGATACACTTTGGAAAGATTCTGAGCTTCGACAACGATGTTAGGATCGTAGTCCGGATTGGTCTGAACCAATTTGTCCACACCTGTGGCTTTCGTCCCGCCCGCCGGAACTGTCGTACTCATGCATCTACTCCAAACAGTTTCTTGCTATTTTTGTATAAATCAGGACACCTGCCCGCTCGATTTAATTCGACAACACCCCGAAGCGGTATCCGTTTTCGAGGCAGAAATTATCAAATTGGCACCCAAATTCGTCATGCCAATTTAATCCATCGGGCGCGACACTTACGCGTTACACCCAAATCGTTTTTTCAAACCAGCGTTTACGGCCAATGATGCTCCGGTCTATTTCTTTACGGGTCGATCAGTGGCTGGGTTCTGAAAACATTCCGCCCTATTCCAACTCTGACTTCAACTCTGACAACAACTCTCGCGCAAACTTTCGGCAACAGCCCGCTGCAGAGTATCAAATGCCAAGGTCCGAATCGCTTGAGTCCCGAACGGACCATTGGATCCGCAATCAGCGCGGTTTCCCCCACCAGATGATAATTTTTTAATAAGTCCGCGACAAGTTGGCTGAATACTGTGGGCGCGGCGGTAATGGTCTTTCCTAACGCTCCGCAATTTCTGTTATCCCGGGCTGCGAGAAACCGTCGGTCAACGATAGGCTGCGACCAAAATCCTCATTTGCCCGCCCGAAACCCTCATTTATTGTTAACGACCTGTCCGATTGTTTCGCATAATCGCTCCAGATTACGATCATTGATTCCGGCAATATTGATCCGTCCCGACTCGACCATATAAACGCCAAACTCTTCTCGCAATCGAATCGCCTGCTCACGGCTCAAACCAGAAAAGCTAAACATTCCGCGTTGGTCGAGGATATATCCGAAACTTCGTTGAGGAATGGATTGGCCCAACCGCTGAACAAATTGTTCGCGAACGCGTTGAATTCGTTGCCGCATTTGGTCGACTTCTTGGCTCCACAACTGTCGCAATTCTTGATCATGAAGCACGCAGTCGGCAATTGCTCCGCCTTGCAACGGTGGCGTGGAATAATAAGTTCGGATTAAGGACTTGATTTGACTGATGGCCGCTGGCAAACGGTCACTGCTGCGGGCCACAACGGTCAGCGCACCAACACGTTCGCCATAAAGTCCCATGTTCTTTGAAAAGGACGTACAAATAAACAGCTCCGACAAGTCTTGGGCAAACCAATGAATGGGCCATGGATCGGTCTCAATGGACTCAGAAAATCCCTGATAGGCAAAATCAAACACGGGGATCAAGCGTCGCGCGCGAACCAACTCTCGCAATGATTGCCATTGTTCGCGGCTAAAATCAAATCCGGTCGGATTATGACAAACCGCGTGCATCAACACGGCATCTCCAGGTTCGGCCTGTTCAAGCTGGCCAGAAAGTTTGGCAAAATCGAGACCACTGCAATCGGCGGCAACATAGGAATAATGTTGGATCTGTAAGTCGGCGGCAGTAAAAATCTGTGGGTGATTGGCCCAGGTCGGATTGCTGATCCAAATTTTCCGGACGCCCAATACGCGACGCAACAGGTCACCAACCACGCGCAGAGCGGCCGTTCCACCCGGTGTTTGCACTGCGGCAGCGCGCCCGGACGCAAGGACTTCGTGGTCAGCGCCAAAAATTAAAGGTGGAATCGCTTCGTTAAAGCCCGCCAAGCCATCGATGGGCAAATAGTTTTTGGTTTTCTGGCGCTGCCACAATTGTTGTTCTGCACGTTTCACACATTCCAGAACCGGCGTCTGGCCAGAATCATCTTGGTAGGCCCCAACGGTCAAATTAATTTTGTCGGTACGAGGATCTCGACGGAATATTTCCATCAGACCGAATACTGGATCCGCCGGTGCCGTTGCCATATCCGCCAACCAGTTGGGCGCGATGGAATTGAGTTTATCCGTCGCCGCCGTTGCTTTGTTTGCCGACATTATCGTTTGATTATTTTCACTCATGACTGCCACGCTTTGGCCCCCTACCGAAACAAGCTACACCGTTTTGCCCATTCATCGTAAAGAGTTTAGCCGTCCTGAACAGGCCCAAATTGCCTTTTCCCCAAGCATTGGTTGGGTATTCACGTCTGAGAATTAAGCGCCAGGTCATTTTCGATTTGTCACAATCTGATTAAGCTGGTCAAAGGTGACTGCTAATCGACGAAGTGTTCTAATGCGTAAGCCGTCAAATTCACCATTCAAAAGGGTTAAGAGCTGTCAATGGGCAACATTGGGATCTGGTTGTTCGGTGCGCGCGGCGGTGTCGCGGCCACTTCGTTGGTTGGTTTGGAATTATTGAAACGAGGTCGCATTGAGCCAATTGGCTTGGTCTCCTCCGGACCCGAATTCGCCCACCTCAAACTTCAGCCTTGGTCGCAGTGCATTGTTGGCGGACACGAATTGCGTTCGATTACATTGGAATCGGCAGCCCGGCAAATGGCTGAAGTCAGCCGCGCGTTTCCCTCAACTTGGATTGACGAGATTTCGGCATCCTTAGGCGAAATCGATCGCGAAATTCGCCCGGGTATCGTCTACGGCGTCGGTGACACGATTCGAAAATTAGCCCACGCAGAATCGACGGTCAGCGTAGATACGCCCCGCCATGCGATCCAAGCGATCCAGTCGGATCTCACTGATTTCGCTCAGCGTCATCAGCTTGAACGCGTCATTTGTGTTAATGTCGCGTCTACCGAGCCCCCGGTTTCCAGCTCGCAATTACCCCCTACTTGGGATGATTGCCAAACGCTGCTTGACAACCCGCAGGCTCCGTTTGCGGCCAGCAGTCTATACGCCATTGCCGCCATCGACCTTGGATTTCCCTATGTAAATTTCACGCCTAGTGTGGGCAGCAACCTCGATGCCATTCGCGATCTGGCGATTAATCGCGGCGTTTGCCATGTCGGACGCGATGGAAAAACCGGTGAGACTTTCCTCAAGAGCGTTTTGGCACCGGCATTTGCCGCGCGGCAATTACAGATCATGAGTTGGGTGGGCCACAATATTTTTGGCAATATGGACGGCGTTGTTCTCAACGACCCCGTCAATAAAGCCACCAAAGTCGCCAGCAAAGACAAACTGTTATCGGAAATCCTGGGTTACACACCGCAAACATTGGTCAGTATCGAATACATCGAAAGTCTCGGCGATTGGAAAACGGCTTGGGATCACATCCATTTTCGCGGCTTCTTGGGCACACCCATGACCATGCAATTCACATGGCAAGGTTGCGATTCCATTCTGGCGGCTCCGTTTGTGCTAGACCTCATTCGCTTCACCGATCTGGCCGCCCGACGCGGCGAAACGGGGGAATTGGCGTTTTTAGCCAGCTTTTTTAAATCGCCACAAGGCACTTCAGAGCATCGTTTTGAACAACAGTTTCAATGTCTGCGCGAGTGGGCGGCTCAATAGCCAACCAATACCTGTTGGCAATTCGGGGGTTCCGGCACATTGGCCCGCTATTTATTCTTCAATGAATTCTATTTTGCGTGTGATTCGGAATAGATTTTTAGGTTTAAACCATTAGGGTTATCCAGGAATTTTAGAGGATGGCTAGTGACGATGCGATTGCAATAAAACTGGATAATTATTTTGCTATGGGCGTTATCTCGCAACCGACTTGGATTGTACGGACTTCACGCAGCTCAAGTCGATTGGTCACGGTTGCGGACGCTTCCTGATCCGTTCTGTGTGAACCTCGCGAATGTGGACGTCGTGTCGAATTCAACCTAGCCGGCAATTCACGGCAATCAGTCTGGAGCACCCTCCAACCCCTGGTTCGTGTTTTTCGCAATTAAAACTCTTTGACCACTAAATTCTTCGAAGGGCCTTTTTTTAGCCGAATGAGAAATCTGGGTTAGTCAGTCGGTAGAAATCTAACGCACAGACGTACAGGTCATCATTCGCTCCGTGCTTTGCAGTGTCATCTTACGGGTACCAGACAATACACCGTCGCCGCCGCGAAATTTGCGGCCGCTGTTTTGCGAAGTGGTTAAGTCAAAGGCAGCAAATTCCGCTCTGGCTTGCCGTTAAACGATTGCGCGTGAAACGATTAAGTTGGTGGCGATTGCGTTGCCTGGTCCAATAGTGACTGGCACCCGCCAATGCCGTTGTTCGTGCTTTTCGTGCTTTTCGTGGTTAAATCCTTTTGACCACTAAATTCCTCGAAGATTTCTTTTTGATTGTTAAAAATTAGAAAATTAGAGGTGAGGATTGCAGCGTAAAACACACAGCCGCTGAGGACAGCGGCAGCTACAGTAGCGGCAGCAAATCAATCGTCGACCACAAACTGGGGTCTTCAAAAATCGGCAACTCCGGTCCAGTCGCCAACGTTTGCCAGCCCATTTCTCGATCGGCAATCGCACAACAAAAACCCAACTGCGTTTGCTCTTGAGGGTCCCAACCATTAAGCGCTGCCCCCGGAATAAACCACCGCATGGCATAACCGTGCGCGTTTACCTTAGCATGTATTGTCGATTTGGCTCGATTCATGTTGGGCGAATCTTCTCGCGCTCGATTGATTTTGAGCATGGTGACAAACGGCGTTTGCTGCGTCGGTCCTGACATGGGCATGGCCAACAAATAATGACAATATCTTGTAGCGCGATGGACCGATTGAGTATTGCGGGTGTCGATCCATAAATGACACCCGTCGCTTTCAAGCAATTGAGTCGTGCGACACCACAACGATTGCGTCTTGCCAGTCACGTCCAATTGAAAAGCCAATCCGGTTGGCTGCCAACCGATTTTCCAATCGGCAAAATTCCGTTGGCCTTCGAGTCGTCCCATGGCTGGTAAACTACAGTGCTCGGGCAAATCAAACCATTGATTGGCATTGATCGCCACCGATGCAATTGGAAATCGGTACCGAAACAACAAATTGCGGGGAATTTGGGTTAACTCGCCGTTACTCATTTATCTCTCTTTATCGCTCAATCGTGTTTCAGCCAGCGCGATTATTCTCGCGGCAATCAATCGCCCAAGACTTGTGATAACCCAAACGGACAATTCCAACAACCGGCAGCAATAAATCCGGCCGTTTTCTGGTAAATTATAGTCGCTCTGGCAAATAAAAGTTTTCCAAAATGAAGCAACCAATTAGGTCGACCGATGCGTCACGGTTCGCAAATTAACCCAGACAATCGCTATGAAAAAGTTCACCACGAGCTTGACCCGGAATACTTAGAATGGGACCGCGAGTATCTCCAGGATTCCTTAAATCGCTCGATTGTCTACTCGGATGACGATTCTCAATCGATCGTTTCGGAGAACCAGTCGCCGGATATTCCTTTTCGCTACAGTGTCAACCCATATCGGGGTTGTGCCCATGGCTGCTCGTATTGTTATGCCAGAGTCAGCCATGAATATTTGGGAATGAACGCTGGCCTGGATTTCGAAACGAAAATCTTGGTGAAACGCAAAGCACCTCAGCTGTTTCGCGAGTTTTTGGAACGCCGCCAATGGCAACCTGAATTAATCGCATTTTCGGGTGTGACCGATTGTTACCAACCGGCGGAGCGCAAATTTTTGTTGACCCGTCAATGTTTAGAATTGGCACTTGAATTCCGGCAACCGATCAGCATCGTTACCAAAAACGCGTTGGTTGTCCGCGATCTCGACTTGTTGCGAGAAATGGCCAAATATGCGCTAACGCACGTCTACGTGTCGTTGACCACACTCGATGCCGAATTGGCTCGCGACATGGAACCAAAGACCAGTACACCGGCGGCTCGTTTACGTGCAATTTCCGAATTGGCTGCGGCGGGTGTTCCAGTGGGTGTGATGACGGCTCCCATTATTCCGAGTTTAAACGATTCCGAATTGCCAGACCTATTAACCGCTGCCAAACAGGCCGGAGCACAATCGGCCGGTTATATCCTGTTGCGATTACCGCTTACCGTTGAGCCGGTATTTATCGAATGGCTGCAGCGCACTCAGTCACCGGCGGCCAAACGAGTCCTCAGCCGCATTCGGCAAACGCGTGGTGGTAAACTGTACCAATCAAATTGGGCACAGCGGATGTCGGGTCAAGGAGAAATGGCCGATCAAATTCGCCAGGTTTTCCAATTGTTTGCCCGAAAGCAGGGCTTGCATGAACCATTGACTCCCCTGCGTTACGATCGCTTCGAACGTCCACTCCCAAAAACGGGTCAATTGCGGATGTTCTAGATGTGCTGAGCTCGCGCGAAGCATTCGTTCATTTTTCGGAGTGACCCGTCAAGTCCACCGAGGGGCCCCCCTTTGCTGTTTGCGAACTTCAGGGCCATAATGTCCGTAAGTAGAAAGACTGTGGTCTATGCCGACTGCGATTCCGAACAAGGCTGCTTTTTGATAGGTCACTATTCGATTCGGTCTGTCAGATTCGGTCCGTCAGATTTGGAATGGCCGATTCGGTTCGGCAAATTGACACGATTCATTTATTGTTACGACTCATTAGGGCGAACCAGCGCGATATGTGGGATTCAACAATCAGTTTCTGGGTACCGAACGGTTTGGCCCAACTTGATTTGCTGGGGCAAAGCGAAAAAATCACCAATTGGTTTTCACCGATTTGGGTGATTTCGGTAGGCGTTGCATTAGGCTTGGTTTTGGTCTTGCTGTTAGCCGCCAAAATTTTTGTGCTTTCCAAAATTTCGCCATTGAACCGTATTGGCGAGCACCGCGAACCGTATTTGATCGCTGGAACGATTTCCTCAGTGGCCCTGATCGCTTTATTGTTCGGCGTTATTTATTGGTATTACGGCAGTGCGATAATTTTCAATGAAAATATGCGAGGCTCGTTTGCCTTGTTGGCCGGCTTTATTATTCCAATTGCTGCAATCATCGGTTTTGGCCAATGGCTGCTGATCTCAAAACGGCGGGCTGCGGAATCTCTAGCCATGTTTCGCGAAGGATTTTTGTCTTGGGTTTCGATGATCTGCTTGGGATTAACCGGTTTCGCCGCCGTTGGTCTCGTTTTGGATCAGTTTGATGGGTTTGGCGTAATAAAATTTGTCGACGATCCTCGCGGTATCTTGGAATCACTAACGAGAATGCCTGCAGCCAAAGAATACCAAATGCCGGAAGTCGAAATCCCGCCTAGTACAGGCAGTGACTCGGGAATTCCTGTTGCAGTCAATTTCCCTGGCCCGGAATTGCAATATGTCAAAATCCAGTCCAACCAGCAATTGGAACTAGCCGCTCAGCCAATCACGCCCACGTTAGCTCGCAATTTGATTTATTCGGTGCCGTCAACAAGCACGACACTGGGTGCGATTTTTCCAAAAGGAAGTTTTGTTCAAGACGAGTTTGTCGAGAATTTTTACATCGTCAACCGCGGAGCAAGTCCAGCCACCGTTAATATCGCTTACCGATTAGCCCCGGTTTATGGCGAAGTTGCTGTAATTCCTTGGATTGCCGTTTGGATCCTTATGGTTTATTTGCTGTATTTGTGCGGATCGGTGCTGATGCCAAAAGTTGCGGCTATTTCGCTGGCCACGTTTAAGACTGAAATCAGCCAACCGCTTTATCTATTGGTCGCCATCTTGGGAGCGTTGTTTATCGTCGTTTCGGTGTATATACCTTACAATACCTTCGGCGAAGACATCAAAATGTACAAAGATTCGGGACTCACGATGATGCGAGTCTTGGCAATTTTTGTAGCGATCTGGGCGGCTGGAAAATCTGTCTCGGAAGAAATCGAAGGCCGGACGGCGCTGACCGTGCTCAGCAAACCGGTCGGACGACTGGATTTCGTTCTTGGAAAATTCTCAGGGATTTCGTTTGCAGTGGCTTTGTTGTTTGTCGCGCTTGGCCTGTGGTTTATTATTTGGGTAGCCTACAAACCCGTTTACGATGCGGTGGAATCATCGCGTGGCGAAATTCAATGGAGCGAGTGTTTTGCTGAGGCCATCAAAGTAACGCCAGCGATTTTTTTGAGTTTCCTTGAAGTGCTGATTTTTGTGGCGGTCAGCGTTGCGATTTCGACTCGTATTGGTTTACTGCCCAACCTGATGATCTGTTTTGCCGTCTATGTTCTTGGGCATCTAACACCTCAATTGCTGCAATCGCAAAAAGCGGCTCAAGCGTTTGAGCCGGTACAGGTCTTTGGGAACTTCATTGCCATTATTTTCCCGGTTCTCGACCACTACGATGTGCCTGCCGCAATCAATACCAATGCGATGGTCCCCTTGGAATATCTCGGCTGGAGCATTGTCTACACCTTGCTTTATTCTGGAGTCGCGATTCTGTTGGCATTGTTGTTGTTCGAGGACCGTGACTTGGCGTAAACCTATCGGCTTTTTCTCTGAAGGCTGGGGAGTAACAGTAACATGTCGACCGAGTTGAGTTCATTTGCCGAAATTGCCGCCAGACACGGCGTTCATTTGGACCGAGTCGTTCCCCTGACGACCGCCGAAAGACTTGCGGAATTGAGAGCTCAACTCGACAAACAAAATGTCCCCTTTCCGATTGATCCGCAACGTTCGGCTGCCTACTACGCCTTGGCCGCTTCCGGTCAACCATTTGGTATCGGTTCCTTGTCAGAACATACAGTTGATTTAGGTGAATACGAAAATTATCAACATTACGATCGTTATACGCTTGCCGAACATTTGAGCTGGGCCTGTTTGATCGCCGACCAGCAGAAAACAAAACATCGATACGCTTGCCGCGAATACCTGGAGGGTGAAAAAATCTTTGAAATCGGCGGACAAGTCATCCCCGACTACTATCTGCTCAATGCGAGGATCTATCAACAGACCGGTTGGCAATTGGCGACCGTCAATATGATCATTCCAGCTGAACTTTTTTTCACCTGTCACAGCCAACGCTTCTTTCCCGTGACGACTTTTATGCGCCCCCTAGAACAAGATTATCTTCAAGAGCCGGACATTGGGCACGATGTGGCCGGCCATGTGGCAACATTTACCATTCCCGCGGTCGCCAATGTCATGAAAAATCACGGCGAAGCTCGCGATTCAATCTATGCCGAACGAGACGAAAAATTGCGTCGCGCTGCCAATGATGAACAGCGCGCATCCATTCAGGAGTGGGCTGACGAATTGTTGCTGTATGCCGGCCGGATTTATTGGTTTACAGTTGAATTCGGCCTGGTAATGCAAGATGGCGAGGTCCGCGATTTCGGAGCGGGAATTCTTTCCTCTCCCGGCGAAACGGTTTATAGCGTCGATTCACTTGAGTCCAATCGAGTGCTGATCGATCCGGGTAACGATCGCGATCTACTGCGACTGGCAACTACAGACTATTTAATTAGCGAATACCAAAAAACCTATTTCGTAATGACCAGCTTTGATCGTTTAGAAACTTTGACCCCAAAACGAATCATTCAAGCGGCCAAGATCGCACAGAAATTGCCACATTTCACTTGGCGCGAAATTGTTCCCGGCGACAAAGTTCATCATGTCGGATCTTTTGCGGTTTCGACGCATGATAAATATTGGAGACTATTTGCGAATCAACCGATTGATGAATGTTTGACCCGCGCGGCTATTCGCAATTTGCGGATGGCAGCTCAACAACGAATCGATTGGGATTTCATGGACCAGCAAATGAATTGTCCTGTCCCCAAAATTCCAGAGGCCATCCAGACTTGGTTCGCAGATCAAGATCGCCTCGGCGCCTTTCCTCAATTGTTGCTGCCGATTAATTTGGATTGATCGTCAGCTATTCTAGTCAAGTAAAACGGTCGGTACCGAGATGCCTAGCCGTGCAGGAATAGGTTACTCAAATTTTGTTGAAATTTAATTTAGATTGCCAACGCCAACATGGATAATGACGGAAAACTAAACGCGTCTATTAATGATTCATTTGCGACTATCGCTCACATTGTGCGCGGGCGGCGTACAATTAAACTGTTAGGTAATGTCGAACAGCCTCATTGGTTTTCCCCAGATATCGTCGAACAATTTGACGCGATTGTAAAACAAGCAATAACAGACGCCGGACTGGCTCCCTTTCATTTTGATCGCAAGTCGGATGGATTGGCTGAGCCATGGCGAGCTTACGTGCTCTGGCATGACATCTGTCGACAATTGGCGGGCGATTTTTCCCAAATTTTCCGGGACATCAAACCGGGAAACCGAATCCCTGCCCTACTCAGTGCCTGTGGTGCAGTCGTTATCGTCAACTGGATTCCGGAAACCGAATCCACGATCAATGATCCAGCCAAACGCGAAACGGTTAACAGAGAACATTTATTGGCGGTTGGGGCTTTCGTTCAAAATTTGCTGTTGTTGGTCGAAGCCGCAGGATGTACGACTTACTGGTCCTCCGGTGGACAACTGGGTTCGTCGGCTTTTTTCGAGCGAGCCGCGATCTCACCAAACGAACAAATCACTGCGGCCGTCTATATTGGATATCCCGACCCACAAACAGAGCCGCTAGAACGACTTTCAGGCGGTCAACATGCCCGCCGCGCTCCAGCTCAACGCTGGTCTCGCGAAATCGTTTGGGCTTAAGGTTTTTAGTTTTGTGGCTTTCACAGATTTTAGGACAAGAAAATAGAGGACAAGAAAATAGAGGACAAGAGAGTACGACCAGGCGAATTACATGGCCAAAGTAAGGTGAAAATCAGCATTGATTAATGTGGTTTGTACACTGAGTCTGCATTTCTTCTTGTCCCAAATCTTCTTGTCCCAAATCTTCTTGTCCCAAATCTTCTTGTCCCAAATCTTCTTGTCCCAAATCTTCTTGTCCCAAATCTTCTTGTCCCAAATCTTCCTGTCCCAAATCTTCCTGTCCCAAATCTTCCTGTCCCAAATCTTCCTGTCCCAAATCTTCCTGTCCCAAATCTTCCTGTCCCAAATCTTCCTGTCCCAAATCTTCCTGTCC
>JBGSMY010000133.1:0-7728 GCA_041739975.1 Pirellulaceae bacterium | reverse complement strand
TAGAGTTTAGTTGTTGAGTACCGGGGCAAAGATGTAATAATATCTAACCGCGACCCCATATTCGCTACCCGCTACCCGCTAAAGTGTTTCCAAGACGTAAATCAGGTTTGACAAACTTTCTGCGCAGCCGGATAAACCGGCAGGGGCGGGCCGAAATTCTACTCTCTTGCATCTGACAGGTTTTTACCGTCGGCTTCGTCCCTGTTGTTGTGATCGATACTTTCTCCGACCTCAAATACGCCGAGATGCGTCCCGGACACGGCAGATCGCGTGAACGTCTGCACCGGTTTCGCTCACACAATAGAATCAATTTCCAGCGACAACCTTAGGCGATATAATGCAAGCCATGAAATCAAATTCACTCGAAAAATTCCTGCAAGGCAAGGCGGACGAAAACGAAACCCGCCAGTCCGAACAGTTGCTTGCCGATCGCCAAACAGTCGCCAACGACCAATTACACGCCACCACCGACGATTCACTAATCGCCGCCCTGCGAACCGATACACCAACCAGTAAAGATGATGCGGCGGCTATTCGCCAAATGACCGAGCGGCTCGAGCGGATGATCCCTCGCCCAGAGATTTCCGCCGAAGAAATCCGCGAACTACTCGACCCGGTCAGCTCACCGGATGCACTTGGTCGCATCGGCAAATACGAAATCACTGAGTACCTTGCCAGCGGCGGCATGGGGTTGGTCTTTCGCGCCACGGATCCCCAGCTGCAACGCGAAGTCTGTGTAAAACTATTGAACCCCATTCGCGCTCGCAGTGTCGAAGCCCGCACGAGATTCGACCGTGAGACACGTGCCATTGCTCGACTAAACTGCCAGCGAATCATGCCAATCCTCGATCTTGGGACGCACCGCGAACTGCCCTGGCTGGTGATGCCGTTGCTGGACGGAGTTTCGCTTCGCACATTGCTGTTGCGAGAAGGTACGATCGCTTTGCCGCGCGCATTGCACATTGCGACTCAGATTGCCGAGGGACTCGACACGGCGCATCAAATGAACGTGTTACATCGCGATATCAAGCCTGACAATCTTTGGATTACACCAACCGATGACGTCAAACTTCTCGACTTTGGATTGGCCCGAACATCCGATGAAACGGCGCCGATCACACACGAAGGAACCGTTGTCGGTACACCAAGTTACATGTCGCCCGAACAGATCACTGGCAAATCCGTTGACAGGCGGAGCGACCTGTTCAGCCTCGGAGTCGTCCTGGTCGAAATGCTGACCGGTCAATCGCCGTTTCGCAAAGACAATTTGTTTTCGACTCTGATGTCGGTCGCGGCCGACGAAATTCGGTTCGAACAACTCGATCCCGACTTCAAGATCCCGGGGCAGGTCCGCGACTTGATTCGAACCTTGTTGCAAAAAAATCCCGAGCAGCGACCGGCATCTGCGGCAGCGGTCATCGCCACGCTTTGCGATCTAAAGGACTCTTGTCATACTTCGAACGCCTCATCGCAAAAGATCGCCCAAAAAACTTCTTCCAAAGGCCGACGGACTTGGGTGACTTCGCTGGCAGCGGCCTGCGGAGGATTCTTCATGTGCCTCGCTGCACTTGGACTGTGGCAGTTGAACGACAAAGGAACACTCGTCGTCGAAACGAGCGATCCGCAGGTCGAAGTCCACGTAGTAGGTGAACGAGCCTCGGTCCGCGATCCGCTCACCAATCGTACTTATGAAATCCGCATCGGTCCAACACCGTTGCCTAGCGGCGTGTATCAGCTGGAGCTGACCGACAAGGCCAGCGATTTGGTTTTTTCATCGCAGACGATTGCCATTCGGCGCGGCGAACAGACGATTGTCAGTGTGCAACTTAAGCCGCCGCGCGATTCACAGGTTGGTCAATCGTCCACATCCCTGCCAAGTGATCCATCGGCGCAAGCTGCGACCACGGCACCCGTTTCGTTTGTGCCGCCGCTCGAACCGGTGGCGCGCGATCAGATTGCCGATGCTTCGTATGATCCCGACGTCCGCGAACGGTTTTCTAAAATCTTGGCGGGTTTGCCGGCACTGCCGCTTTCGGATCATTTTCCTGCGGATCGGCTTGGTCAGTCCGTCAATGTCCCGCGGCCCGAACGGCTTGCTGGCATCGACGCTTGGTCGCTCGAAATCCCGGCAACCAAATCGCCTCGAGCCGAGTGGCAAACAAATTTCGATCAGACTTTGTTTGCAACGGAGAACGAACACGTTTGGATCTTTGACGGTTACGGCAAGCCGCGTTATATGTTACCAGTGTCAGGTACTTTGATTCGGTTTAAGTTTGACGAACGACACCCGAATTTGATTGCAGTCTGCAGCTGGGAAGGCGAACCGAAAATCGGGGTTTATGAGCCGAGGGAAGCTCGCCGGTATCGAATTCACGTTTGGCGACTGGCAGCGGAGGGGGCTGAATTGATCCGCTCGTTTGCTTCGTCAAGCTACCATATGGCCTGGGACCAAGGCTATCGTATGATCCATTTTTGGGAAGGGAACATCGTTGCCAGTCGCATCGATACTGGCGATAATATCGTGCTGACGAAACAGCTTAACGACGTGCACAGCGAGCTATCGCTTTCTCCAGGTGGGCGATTCTTAGTAACTCGCCGCTATACCGAAACCCCGAGCACGAATATCGTTGATTTGCACCGTGGCCAGTTTGTCTCCTCGATTCTTCTCATCGGACATTTGCAGTGGCGGGACGATGAAGCGGCCTTGGCAGTTTTTGCTCCCAACAATCCTAACAACTTCTTTGCTGAAATCTGGCGTCCGGACCGACCGGAGCTGCTCAAACGGGTGGAACTGATACAACCAGAACGAATCCCGGAAAACCTGCGAAATGCAGAACTTCGATCGCGACCCGCCTTAGATCGCGAATTTTCCCGAATCGCTTTCACGACTCGCGAGGGTGACCTGCGCGTGCGATCACTTTCGAGTCAGCGCGAAGCCAGTGTTCAAATGGAAGGGCTTCGGCAATTAAAAAAGATGGCGTTAGTTTGGAATGCCGATGGCACGTTATCGATTCGTGGCGAAGGCGCCGCGTATCTCTGGCGACCATCGGAGTCAGAAGTTCACGGAGTGCTCAGTCTTGATACGCTCCCCAACAAACCACCAGAACGAGTTGCAACGTTGTTTTCGCAACCGCCGTTTGCGGTTCGCGACGGACGGTTGTTTTTTCAGGACTCCTCCGCGACGAAAGGTAATGGTTTAGTTGCCAATTCTTCGATTGCCTACACCGGCGATTTCAATATATCAACAGAAATTAGCCCAAGAATTAGACTTAAATCGCTTGAAACGGTCGAAACGCCATCCATTAGTCCAAATGGCAAAAAGGTGCTCAGGGTAAATCTGCAAGACTCGGAATGGAAAGAATTGGAATTATTAAGTCTTGATCACGACGCGTTGGTTAAGCTGGCAACGCCGACCACTCCATCCATTCGTAACGTGTTGATTAGAGAACCTTTGTCCCGTTCTGCTTTTCAAGACCAATCGTGGAGAAATAGTAACAATCAAAACTTGTTGGCCTCAATGTCCGTTATTTGGTCGACAGATGATCTTTTTGTGTTGATCCATAGAAATTCAGGCCGGTACTCTTCTCGCGGTGACACTCGATATTCTCCACTCTTTATGGTAAGGAATACTCAAACAGGGGATGGAGTTGACTTTGGTCAAAAGTTCGCAAGCGAACTAGTTCATTTTAACGAGAACGTGCCACTCAAAATTGTACCTTGCCGAGATGGGTTCATTGGTCAAGCATTGTCAAGTTCGAAACGAACGTTGTTTCTGTTGCAGCCTGCGACTGGACAAGTCTCGGAGGTCGAAAGGAGCGACGAACAGACTGGCCAATGGGTCTTACAGCAATCATCGGGAGATTACATTTTCTTTTCTGGCCCAATAGAAAACGAGAGTCAAACGTTTTGGGCTCGAACGCGACTCGTTGATGGAAAACTGACCGAAACGGTAATGATCCGCCTTCCACAGCAAGATCGTTTAATCCCGGCCCCAGATGGTGAACACTATTGCCGAATCAGTTATGATCCAAAGTCGATCAAAATTCTTCCGAGCGACCGTGGTAATAGCACTCAAATGCAAATTAGCGATCTCGACAAGTTCCCCATTTCTACGACAGTCAATCGTTGGGACACTGCAACGGAAGTCCCGATTGTTTCGTGGAAAACTCGCAATCAACGGCAGAAAATCACCTGGCACCGTAACGGGAAGCACTTGGTCGTTCAAGATGGCTACGCCAACCAACTGTTTGTATTGGACCTAGCCATCCAGAGCTGGAAAAATCATCTTATGATCGACGACGAAAATACTTCGATATTTCCGGTGGAATCTGGCTGGCTATTGGTCGTCGCGGATCGATTGAAGCTACTGGACCATGCTGGCCAGCTGCAATCGACATGGCAATTAGGTGTGGTCAAACCTCGCGATCAGAATGAGGCTGATCCATTGGCCACGGGAACGTGGATTTCGGCCGATGGCGCGATTCCAACCGACCTGCAAAGCGATTCATTGCAAGTCGTCTATCGTCGGGATCAACGCGTTTGCCTCGAGAACTTAAAAGCATTCCAAGGATCGTCTGGCCATCCCTCGCTTCCCGTACTTCGTCCTGATTTCATACCGGAATAACGGCTAAGGGCTAGGTCCCGATCGATTGGTGATTGGTCTATCGTTGATGGAATTGCTGTTGCAAGTCTGACAGAATCGTTTGGAGCTCCTCGATAGTTTGAGCCAATAATTCCGAACCATCAGAAACCTGGTCGTTCAAAATTTCCTGAAGCGTCAATATGCGACCAACAAGTTGGCCTTTATCGGCCCCCGCTATTAGCCCTTCCTTTAGCCCTTCCTTTAGCCCTTCCTTCAGCCCTTCCTTCAGCCCTTCCTTCAGCCCTTCCTTCAGCCCTTCCTTCAGCCCTTCTTGACGCCCTTCTTGACGCCCTTCTTGACGCCCTTCCTGACGCCCTTCCTGACGCCCTTCCTGACGCCCTTCCATCAGCCCTTCTTGACGACCTTCTTTCCTAGCGTAAGCACGTTCGTCTTGAAGAATCCAATCGAAACTGCGGACCTTTTTTTCTCGCTCGTTGTACATCAGTTTGTCCTCCGTTTTCTCTTTGATTTGCTCCAGTGTTCTGATGGCAAACTCAAATTCTGCGCCTGGCAACAATTCACGCAAACGATTCGCCTCGTACAAATGAGCGCGCTGAAAATAGAAAACCCAGCGTTCCAAAGCAGTGCTTGCCGAGATCGTTGCTTCATCCAAATTGTACTTCGGTAACTCGACAATGTGAACCTCGATTCCATTTTCAAGTTTCTGCCGACTCTGCCGATCGACGACCTCGAAACGATGGATTTGCTGTCCTGTTTGCCGAAAAACTCGGTCGTTCACCAGACAAACCGAAATGGCCGATTCTAGCTGGTGATAGTTTTCACCGCGGGCCAATTGGTCGATATACATGCTGCAAGCGTAGTACAGCAACCGCTGTTGCAGTCCCCGGGAACCAGCAACTTGCATCTCAACATTCAAAACCCGACCACGACAATCCTTGGCTCGAATGTCTAGCACTATTTGTTTAGCGTTTTCAAACTCACAAATGTTGAACGGATTGAGAATTTCGACCGACTCGATCGGTTCCGGTAACTCTAGGACAACATTTAATAGAGTAATTAGCGCCGAGGTGTGCTGGGGGTCGCCAAAGACTTTTTTGAAAGCAAAATCGACAAGTGGGCTAATTTCTAGAGGCATGGTTTTTCCTTGGAAGTAGTAACTGAAGGTACCGCAAGTTAATAGTTGGTGGCGGCAGAAGAGTAATTGCCCGTCCTAATCAAGTCCCAGTATTATAACAAAGACCCAATGTTTGCAATTGCTCAGCAATGACAACTTACTCCATCAAATCGGCAGGATTTTTGTCGACAAGGCCTCGGAATTCGGTATGATGACGAGGTGAACTTTGCTCGAACTCTTGATCAATGAAACCTGTTTATGCCGTGTGGGCACTGCCCCGGGTTTTTTTGATTCAAATAATGTTGTTTTTAAAAGGCATGCATGATGAGACCTTTCACTTATTGCTTGACGTTATTCATCTCTTGTTCCACGATGATGGCTGAAGACTGGCCGCAATGGCAGGGGCCGAACCGAAATGCGGTTTCGTCAGAGACCGGTTTGCTGCAGGCTTGGCCGGAAGGTGGTCCAAAGCTTGCCTGGCGCAGCGAAGGGCTGGGTGGTGGTGACGGCGCACCGGCAGTTGCCAATGGCAAGCTGTACGGGCTGAGCAATCGAGAGGGCAAAGAAATCGTTTGGGCGCTGGCAGAAGCCGATGGCAAAGAACTATGGTCGGTCGCGCTGGGTGATGCCGCAACGCAAAACGCTCCTCAATCAAAAGAAGGACCCGGCGGTACGCCGACGGTGGACGGCGATCGAATCTATGTTATTGGGATGAGTGGCCGGCTGGCTTGTCTGGATGCCAAAGACGGCAAAATCGTTTGGCAGAAAAACCTTAAAGATGATTTTGGCGGAACCTCTCCCATGTGGAGCTTTCGCGAATCACCGCTGGTTGATGGCGACAAAGTGATCTGCACACCTGGCGCGGCCAACGCAATGTTGGTCGCACTCCATAAGAACACCGGTGAAGTAATTTGGCAGACAGCAGCTCCAACCAGCGCCGCGCCAGAAAACGAAGAACGATCGAACGAGGGCGAGCGCCGTGCGCGAGGTGGTGGCGGAGGAAGTGGGCGCGGCGGACGAGGCCGATCGGGCGGAAGTCGAGCCGGCGCGTCTTATTCATCCATCATTGCCATTGATCATGAAGGCTCAAAACAATATGTGCAGTTTACTTCTAGTGCACTGATTGGCGTTTCGGCCGATAGTGGCGAAGTGTTGTGGCAATACACCAAACCAGCCAATAACATGGGAATCAACTGTTCGACACCGATCTATCAAGACGGTTTAATTTTCGCGGCATCGGCTTATGGTGCCGGTGGCGGCGCGGTGAAATTGAAGAAGGACGGAAACGGCAAGTATGAGGCCGAAGAGGTTTATTTCACGACCAACATGCAAAATCACCACGGTGGAATGATTGTCATTGATGGGGCGCTTTACGGAGCCAATGGTGGAAATGGCGGCGGCATGATGGCGTGTCTCGATTTTCAGACTGGTGAAACGTTGTGGCGAGATCGCAAAGGTCCCAAAGGATCGTTGCTGTTTGCTGACGGACGATTGTATCTTCGCAGTGAAGAGGGACCGATCGTTTTGATCGAGCCATCCAAAGAAGGCTTGGTTGAACATGGTCGATTTGATCAACCCGATCGCAGTGGTTTGCCAGCCTGGGCACATCCGATTGTTGCCAACGGCAAACTTTATATCCGCGATCAAGATTTGTTGCTTTGTTACGATATTCAAGCGAATAAGTAACGGCTGGACTTTGCCGAATGCTGTATTTTAAGCGATAGTTTTCATGTTGCGCGAGCTTGAGGATTGGCTCGACTAATGTAGCTGTAGTCGCCCGCTGTCCTCAGCCGCGGTTACTGTAGTCGCTCGCTGTCCTCAGCGGCGGTGCATTTTGATTAGCAACTTTTTGTTGCAATTATTTTGTCTTGGATTGTCAGCCTGAGGACAGCGGTTGTCTTAAAGTTAGTCAAGTAGCGAGAGGAATCTCGCGCCATTTTTGATTGATTTTGACGATATGGTTGAGTATGGTGATCAACTTTCTCATGCATGCGACGATGGCGACCTTTGG
>JBGSMY010000132.1:0-10186 GCA_041739975.1 Pirellulaceae bacterium | reverse complement strand
GAAGCCTGCTCGACGACACGACTCATCCAAAGTTCCACTCGTGCCGCTCTAAAGTTGTTTGACATCGGATCTCCTTGATAGAGGTTAGGAAATCCTCAAACTTAATCCAACTGTCAATAATGGTGCTGAGGGACGCTTACGTTTGACTTAACGCAGTTTAATTCAAAGCTAACAACGAATCATTTTCCGTTTTTGGCCAATTCGGCCCATCGATTCTACTTTAGCGATGTATTCCGTTGCCAAAGGTACTTTGCAACTCGTATCACCCATGTCGATTTCCACGATACCGATTTTTTTGGCCGCGGCTTTAGCTCTTGTGGCCAGTGGTTTCACGTAACAACCTACACAAATGATGAAATTATTCATCGCATAACTGACTCGGTCCGGCGCCTGATGGACGTTGTCAATCACACGTTGCAAGAGTTCGTCGATTTCACCCAAATCGAGTTCTTCGTCGGGCCGTGTCGCGATAATCGAGGAATAGGTTGCCCACCCGCTGGCAGCAATCTTGCTCGTTTTTGAATCCATCCACTTTTTCGCGATTTGTGTTCCGTCGGGATGTTCCGAGGTTACCCAAGCCACGGCATATTCACTGATCATGTACCACGGCGCCTGTTTTACCCAGGCCTCCAGTTGTTTTTTGGTCATTTGCGCACCGTCGGCGAGTAAGCCCGCTAAGTACATGGCATCCGAGTTGCCGGTGTCATAAAGTTGTAATGCCAATGCCTGATTATTTTTTAAAGACTTCATCAGTTTTTTCATGTCACCCACTTTGACCCCGAACATTTTGTCCATGGGTGCGCCATGCCTAGCAAAGGTTTTGCGTGTTTGCTCAGAGCCGAGTCGTTCCAGTGCGGACATTACTTCTTCAACTGTTTTCATTTACTCACCCGAAATTGGTTGACTTCATCCACTTTCAAAAATATACAAATGCTTGACTCTCGTGATTGACACAAAAAAGCCGCGTTAATACTTCAGGTCGGCGCAGTCCAGAACTGTTTTTCCTAAAACATACCTATGATTTATAACTTCGAGCCGGGGTAGAATCAATCATTCTGAGCTGGCTAAAACATTTAAAAAGCCAAGTTTTAAGCCATCCCAGAAATGCCCAGGAATTGCTTTGGACAAGTTGATAGGATTAGTGTCGATTTGTGGATCGGATAATCGATCAATGTCAAATGCCTGAAGAGAGCGGAAGCTTAAAACAAGTGAACCGCGGGCAATTGACACCGACAATTTAAATGCATCCTTAAAACCAAACTAAATCGGAGAGCTGTTATGACAGCGTCAACGGGAACCGTGAAATTGCATCGCGTATTTCGATCAGCTCCAGAAAAAATCTATCGCGCTTTTTTGGAGCCGGCAGCCAAGTGCAAATGGCTGCCGCCCTATGGATTTACCGGAACTGTTCACGCCTCCGACGTGCGCGTGGGAGGAAAGTACAAAATGTCATTTACAGACTTTTCAACCGGGCAAAGCCATTCCTTTGGTGGCGAGTATATCGAATTGACGTCGAATTCGCGCATCCGCTATCACGACCAATTTGATGATCCCAACTTGCCAGGTGTGATGGAGGTAACGATTGAGCTTAAACCAGTTGCCTGTGGAACGGAAGTATTTATCGAGCAAAGCGGTATTCCAGCAGCGATTCCAGTAGAGTTTTGTTATGTGGGCTGGCAAGAGTCACTCATTTTGCTGGGGCAGTTGGTCGAAGTGGCTAGCCCGGAATAATCGGAGTTGGGAACAAGGCAACCAGGTGATCGCATGGCGTTTTCAATCAGCGTAGAGATTTTTCGGTAGGCGTATATAACCACGGCTTGAATCAACTGCGGCCTAGTAATCGCGATCGCATTTAAAATTTATGTTTGGAAATAACAAAATATAACAAAAGGCTATTCCATGTTTGCAAAACCTTCTCCCGAACATCGCTTTTTTGATTCTATGATCGGCGATTGGTCAATGCACCATCAATGCAATACAGGTCCCGATCAGCCAGCCTCGGATTCGACCGGCAAAATGAGTGTTAAGTCATTGGGCGGCATGTGGGCGATTATTGAATGTTCTGGAGCATCGCCCGACGGTTCGCCTTGGACGTCTCAGTTCACACTGGGCTATGATCCGAACGACCAGCGATATAAGGGGACATTTGTTGGTTCAATGATGACTCATTTGTGGCTTTACGATGGAGAACGCGACAGCGCGAGCAATCGCCTCACGCTCAATACCACCGGGCCACGTTTTGACGGTCAGGGTATGGCTCAATATCAGGACATCTTTGAGATCGTCGACCCGGATCACTGGATCTTGCGATCGCAAATGAAACAAGACGACGGTACTTGGGCGCAGTTTATGGAGGGGCATCATTATCGGTTGAGTTAGTGATCAGGCTGATGGCCGTGCATTTGCTTCGCTCGCTCGATTCGTGCTCGCAGCTGTCGCCGCAATTGGTGGCGTAGGGTCTCGAAAAGTTCAGAGCGATGTTCGGCCAAGTTGATAATTGGAAGAAACTTGACATTTGGTAAGGCGACGCTTGCGGCATTTCGGTCGGGGTGCCCACTCATAACGTATTCGCGGTCGATGATCGTAATCGCTACCGAAGTTTTAAGAGGTGTCGCTGGTAACTTGGTGGCTCTCGGAAGTTGGAGCACGGTCAACTTTTCCAGGTTCGGCAGATTTGAAAGTGTTAATGGGATGCTCAGAGCGCCATCCATTGTGAGACTTTTTAGTCCAACGGGCAGTATTATCGACGGATTGCCGTGAAATAGACTCATAGTAGTTAGATCCAACGATTCTAACTGGGTCAGGTTGGCCAAAATGTCCCACGAAACGAGGACGTCGTTGCGATCTGAATCCTGATGGTAATTAGTAAACCGGCACCAATTGCGGTTAAACGACAAGTGTCTAATTTGTTGGATAACTTTTGGATCAATATGTTGTAAAAACGCCAAATTGGGTAACCATAGACAGTCGCACGGTGCCGCCTCTGTCGGCGACTGCAAGTCACTGGAAAACAGCCAATGAAGTTGTTTCAACTCAGATTCGCCGATGACGACGGATCGGTCAAATTTGAATGGCTTAACCCGACGCTCAACGTCTGAATTTTCCAGGGCAAAATTTTCGCGGACAAAATTTTCGCGGGCAAAATTTTCGCGGGCCAAATTTTCGCGGGCCAAATTTACGCTGGTCACGTTGTAGCGGGAAAACGACTCATTTTCAAACCCGGCAGACAAAAATGCCGCCGAAAAAAAATATTCGGGATGCACTCGCGGCAGACTGACGTTCCAAACACCATCGACAATTTGCGTCCACAGATGAGGAAATTCCTCCGGCGACCATTCTCGGTCACCTGTCACGCGGATCTCCAATGGCGTAGTGGCGGGAGGGACGGCAAGAGGGCTGTTTTCCGCGGCGTGAGTCAGGAACCCGGCAAAAGTCTCTGTGTCAAAATACAACTTGAACTTTCCAACCTGTTTGCGAATAGCGTTCAGATCTTCCCGATCCAGCCAACAATAGACGAGGTGGTAATTTTCAACTTTCGATAACTCACCACAAGCGTTCGACAGTTTTGCGACAGTGCCAGCGGGACAATTCTCAAGTTGGAGGTTTTTAGTAATTGGAATCAAGCGGTCGGCCAACTCTGGGGTTTGACTCGGCGATTCTAAAACTTCCACGTTCTTCAAGTTAACCCATTCAAAATGGGTAAGCAATTCCTGCACCTGTTGAATACTCAGCTCGGAATCGCTGATTGTTAAGGTCAACCGGCTTCGTGGCAGCGCCGCGATTGATAACCCGGGCCGGACTTTGGTTAGTTCGAGAAAGGCATGAGACAGATCTGCTAAGTGAATTACATTTAAAACATCGCCTGGAACGTTAGGCGGAAGGCGTAACTTCAACCCATTGCGTTTCCAATCAACATTAAATTCAATGTTGTGGTTTTCAAGCGTATTCAACATGCGGGTTACTCGCCAGAAGTTGTCGAATTCGGTGCGACAATGCTCAAGCGTAGGCGTTAATCCCCCAAATCGAGGGAACGAAAGCAACAGCACTACCACCAGAGCCGCGGATATCCACCCGCCAACCCAACGGTAACGGTGTTTAGTTGACTTCGAACAATGTTCCTTGGAAGCAAAGCTTCGCTCTCGAGGATCTGTAAACAAAACCGCTAAACTGACCACACAAGGGGCCGATAAATAGACGTACACAAACCACAAGCTCAACGAGATCGGCAGAATCTTGAATTCTGGACTTTGATTAAACAACACCATTGAAAATAAACTGGCGGGAAACAGGGAAATCAAACGCCATCCCGACCAAACGGAGGCTGGACCCCTTTGGCTAATTCGTAGCACGTAATGGTAGGTTCCGCCTCCCAGCAAACAGACGGTTGCTAGTGCAAGGATCTTCATCGACCGGTTATCGCGCAGGTCCAAAAAAGAACTGAAATGGGCGAGTAACAACCCGAACACTAGTATTAACAAAAAATTCAGCTGCCGCGTTGATGTTTTTAGCTCAGTTGAAAACCACGCACTTTTTGTTTTGCGAGTGAGTAACCAACTCGAAAACAGCACGCCAAAAACATTTGATATAACCAGTTGACCAAAAAAAGCCTTTTCGATCGTTAGCCGATGGGGTGAAATTAAGAATGAGTTTGACCACTCGTTCCAATACCAACCGGAAACGACCCAAAAAGCCGCTCCGATGACGACAGCTAAAATACTACGTCGAAGCAGCGATAGTTGGGTCGCCAACAACACCGATAGGGATATGGTCAGATGGGCCGACCACAGAGCCAACAATGCTGTCGGTGTCCAATGGCTTTGAGTTGGAATCCATCGGGCTTCAATAAAATTAAGCACCAAGAGTGTAAGTAACAAAGTCCAAACGAACCACAGCGTAGCATGAACCAGCGGAATTAATTTTTGCAACCAATTCATCGACAACTCCTATTGAGAACCAGCGCTCTCAAAGTCCGATTTTGGCCAACTGACGATACGAATCTGCGAGTTTTCACCATTGATCCTCACTCGTCGGAGCGCCCCATTCTTTGGCGAACAAGTTGATGTAAATAGTTGCGATGTGCAACCCAGGCCAGGGTTTGGTATTCATAAGGCTCTCGAACGTAAAAGAACTTGGTCCTGGGAAGGACGGACGTTACTTTGGCTTCGGCAGGGATCGATCGATTCGCCAATCGCTCGACGATAGTCACAGCCGCATTGGGACTATTTTCGAGTGGCAATAAAGTCTCCACGCGAAATGGAAAATTGAATATCACCAGTTCTTCGAAAAGCGGAGATTGAACCAGGTGAAGTTGTATTCCTATTCCCAACGCGCTGCAGGCTAAGCGTTTCAATTTTGGCATCCGTGGTAGGGGGCCTTTGAATCGATGGCCACCTGCCAAATCTAATGTTTCCAAATTTAAAAATCCCTCAAACAGGTTCTCCGACTCCTTCACGTCAAATTCAATATCTTGAACGGAAGAATTGCCCGCCAGTCTTTCGAAAATGGTTCGATTAAACGACAAATGGCGAATTTGGGGGCGTAAACAGGGATCGAGATTTCTAATCAAATTGGGGTCGGGCAGCCACAGAGAATCTAATTCTCCAGGTTCGCGCGCAAACGATTCATTGCTGGGATAAAGCCAATGCAATTGAAGAAGATCAGATGCGGTCAGTACCAATGATTCTTCCGATTCGTTTTTCTCGAGTAAATTGCGTCGATCAAAATCCTGGTTAGGCGGGGCATGCGGTGACGAAATGATGCCTAAGAAAAACGTTTCAGGTGGGACTTGCGGCAAGTTAACATGCCAATCGCCATTCACTATTTTTTCCCATAAGATAGGGTAATGCTCTGGCGTCCAATCACCTTGCTCGCTTACTTCAATCCGGAACGGACGAGTGGGACTTCCTGGTAACTGAGGACTCAACGCGGCCAGATTGAGAAAAGCTTCCATGGACGGTTTGTCGAAATAATAAAAAACTCCAGTTTGATAACTCGCAATCGCAACCAAATCCAAGTCGTTCAAACGACCATTGTATAGTGATATCGCAGGAGCAATGCCTTTGAGACGACAGATTTCAATTATTTGGGAAAGCGTACCTGCCGGGCACTCGTCGAGGCGAATGGAAGTGGTTTGCCGAATGCCAACGATTGGTGCGGGTTCGCCTGACGAGTTTTGGGAACGAACTGAAACCCGACGAAGCACTATTGAATTGACCATGTCAAGCGCCGTTTCGATCTGACCCGGTGCGATATGAGAATCTGCGATCTCGATTCGACCAATCGTCGGCGGGAGCATCGCCAAGTTAATTTTGGGATTCAAATTGCCAATTTGTAGCGAATTCAACAGTTTCGAATCTTGCGGCAGAAAACTGAATATTTCGTTTGGCGTTTCCGGAGTGAGTTGCATGGAATACAGCCTTTGGGTGTGAATATCGCGTTTAACGCGGATCCCCGCCGCGGCGGAAATTTGATTTAATTGTTCTCGTAGTCTGCCGTCATAAAATTCTTGAGAAAAATGCGAATACATCGCCGGAAAGTTTGCAAAATAGACATTTAAAAAGGCCATCGCACCAATTAGGCCAAGCGTCGCCACCAGCCTTAGAAAAGTCGTCTTTGCGGTTGGTAAGGTTTTTGTCGACAAGGTGTCCATGTCGCTTGAGGACTGCCGGACGAACGATTTGGCGAGGCCGACAATTGATGGAGCAAAACCATAAACCGAGAAAAGCCAGATCGCAAAAGAAATTGGTACGAATTTCGACTCTGGATCCTGGTCGCTCATCACTTTGGTGATTGCCAATGAAGGCAAAAATGCAGATAAACGCCGAATTGACCATGCGGACCGCTGGCGATCAGTACTTAAACGAGCGACATAGTAATACGTGCAACAGGTGAGAATAAAAGTCTGAAGATGCAATACCCAATAGATCGCCCGATTGCTTCGGACGTCCAGCCACGAACTAAGTCCAACAATCAACATACCAACGGCAAATACCGCAATCCATTGCTTGGGTCCTTGAATTAAGGATCGTTCCGCTTGAATAAAGCGAGCAACCGCAGGAATACCAAGTAAAAAAACGCCCACAACAAAACCAAACAAAGACGTGACTAACAATTACAAAAAAATCGGCTGGTCGATGGCGAAGTTCAAAGATAAAGGAAAAGTCATGCGCCATTGATTCCAATACCATCCCCCAATCAGCCAAACATTTGCAACCAACAGCACGACCCAGAGAACCAGAATGCAACGCGACATTCGGACTAGAACGCCAGCGGCTAAAAACACAATGACTTGGCTGGCCCAAAACGCTAACATCGGCAGCACAGCGTAAGCGCTCACAGGAGGAGCCCACAATCGTTCGAGATAGCTCAAAAGAAAGTAGGTGAGTCCAAACATCCAAATCGTTGCGAAAACGGATTGTGCAAGGCACAGTAGAGACTTAAGAAAGTTCATTGGTCGCTCTGTCCTATCGAAAGGGATGTGCTTTCAATCTCGCGGTCTGGGGCTTTCGCTGGCGATTGTATCCCAATTACGACTTATGCGCTATCGCCATGTTAACTTTTACAGTGCGGGAACTACCGCCCAGCGTCCGACTGACTTCAATACTGCTCGTTTTGATTCCTGCCAAAATGGCAGTCGTGTGTCTCAGCACCTGCATCAATCCTGGGTTGAAAGTCTATCCGCAGCCGTTTTTATGCAACTTTTTCAATTTTTTTGATAACCGGCACAGACTTTGCTTTTTCCGTGTGCGTTGGGTTAAAAGCTGTCGTTTCGGCAGTGGCTCGGAATGCCTGAGTCCTTACTTTAAACGGCTTATCTCACTGATACGCACACTAAGACGATTTTGAAAATTCATCGAAAGTAGGAGGTGTCGCATGGCACAAGGTGAAAAGATTATTGGCATCGATTTAGGGACAACGAACTCCGTGGTCTCAATCATGGAAGGCAGCGAGTCGACTGTGATTGCCAATCAGGAAGGCGAACGCACGACGCCCAGCGTTGTGGCGTTTACTCGCGATGGCGAAACCTTGGTCGGCGCACCGGCTCGCAACCAGCGGATCACCAATCCCGAACGAACCATTTATTCGGTTAAGCGATTCATGGGCCGCCGCCATCATGAAGTTGACGCTGAGGAGAAAATGGTTCCCTACAAGGTCGTAGGTGCGGCTCACGAGTATTGCAAGATCCAAATCGGCGACCAACAGTATACCCCTCAAGAAATCTCGGCCAAAATTTTGCGCAAGCTAAAAGAAGCCGCCGAATCTTATTTGGGTCACAAGGTCAACAAGGCCGTGATCACGGTCCCGGCCTATTTTAATGATGCTCAACGTAAGGCGACCAAAGACGCCGGCCAAATCGCCGGCTTGGAAGTCGCTCGTATTATTAACGAACCGACCGCCGCCGCAATGGCTTACGGACTCGACAAAGGCAAACAAGAACAAAAAATTGTGGTGTTTGACTTTGGTGGTGGTACGTTTGACGTTTCGGTGCTGGAACTCAATGACGATGACGGCATGAAAGTCTTCGAAGTCATCAGCACTAACGGTGATACACACCTGGGCGGTGATGATCTGGACGAAGTGTTGATCCATCATGTCGCGAACGAATTTCAAAAGTCAAATGGCGTCGATTTACGCAAAGACGTGATGGCTCTGCAGCGTTTGCAAGAAGCTTGCGAAAAAGCCAAAAAAGAACTCAGTTCACGGCCGCAAACCGACATCAATTTGCCGTTTATCACGGCTGATGCTTCGGGACCAAAACACTTGCAGATGAACATCACCCGATCTAAGTTCGAAGAACTTATCGATCCATTGATTGAGCGATGTCGCAAGCCGGTTGAGCAAGCACTCAAAGACGCCAAAATGTCGCCGAGCGAGATCGATGAAGTAATCTTGGTCGGCGGTTCGACCCGGGTTCCCAAGGTCGTTGAAATGGTCAAAAAGTTTTTTGGGAAAGAACCGCACAAGGGCGTGAATCCGGATGAGGTAGTCGCCGTCGGAGCCGCTATTCAAGGTTCGGTTTTGGCCGGCGATCGCAAAGACGTATTGCTGCTCGATGTAACGCCATTGACACTGGGGATCGAAACGGAACATGGCGTTTTGACGCCGCTGGTGGAACGCAACACGACGATCCCTACTGAAAAGAAGCAGACGTTTAGCACTGCGGCGGACAACCAAACTGCCGTGACCATTCAAGTGTTCCAAGGCGAACGCAAAATGGCTCGCGATAATCGGTTGTTGGGCAAATTTGACTTGACCGGAATTCCTCCAGCTCCTCGCGGTGTGCCACAAATCGAAGTCAAGTTTGACATCGATCAAAACGGCATTTTGAACGTGTCCGCCAAAGATTTGGGAACAGGCAAAGAAGCGAAAGTTTCGATCAAGGAATCTTCGGGTTTGTCACCTGACGAAATCTCTCGAATGCAAAACGAGGCGCAGTCGAATGCCGAGGATGATCGTCGTAAGTATGAGTTGGCCATGGCCCGCAATGAAGCGGACAATATGGTGTACCAAATGGAGAAAATGATGAGCGAGCATGCCAGTAAGCTCAGCGACTCCGATAAGCAACCGTTGGACGTAGCGATTAAGAAAGTTCGTGAAGTGGCCGAAGGAGAAGACGCAGCCGCCATCAAATCGGCGGTGAAAGAACTGGAAACGGCTTCGCACGCATTTAGTAAAATGATGTACGAAACGGCCGGTGCCACGGCAGGCGCGAAACCTGATGCCGATGGTAACTCGAATTCTGCGAATGATGACGCCATCGACGCTGAATTCGAAGTTAAGAAAGACTAAAGTTGTTCGGCTGTTCTCCGTCGTTTATGTGATACGGCAAACACCACTAATCAGCCCAGAGTACTTTTTTAGGTGCTCTGGGTTTTTTTTCGCGCTCGCGCAAAATTAGTTTGCATTCTTGCCGACGTCCACGTCGGCAGTGTGTGGCTGCCGACGTGGCTGCCGACGTCCACGTCGGCAGGTTAATATTAGCCGCTGATATCAAAATAGGCGCAACATCCGTGGCTGCCAACTTTGGTTGCCATTATTTTGTTTAGGATTGTCAGCCTGAGGACAGCGGTTGTCTTAAAGTTAGTCAAGTAGCGAGAGGAATCTCGCGCCATTTTTGATTGATTTTGACGATATGGTTGAGTATGGTGATCAACTTTCTCATGCATGCGACGATGGCGACCTTTGG
>JBGSMY010000114.1:0-13703 GCA_041739975.1 Pirellulaceae bacterium | reverse complement strand
GCGGCCGCGGCCTGCGCCTCACGGGCAAACCGCCGCCGCGCCACGCCGCTGGTCGACAGGTGCGGCGCGAGGACTTTGATCGCTACCGGTCGATTCAGCTCGGAGTCATGAGCCTTGAACACTACACCAAAACCACCTTGCCCTATAAACGATTCGATATCGTAATTGCCCAACCGCCCCATCAACTCTGGGTGCGTCGCCGGCTCTAAAATCTGCCGCACCTGCTTGAGCAAGATTGCCTTTTCGCCAGCGGTACCACCCAAGTTCAATCGCGATCGCGTCTCGTCAACAGCACCCGGAGTGCACACTTCGCGTGATGACAACATCTCGGCCGCTTGTTGCCACCAATCGGGCGAACCCGCAATAAGCTCCAACTGTTCGCGACAGCGCGAACACGACTCCAAGTGCTGTTCGCATCGATGCTGTTGTCGCGCATCGAGCGACTGCTGCAACAATTGCGACAGAGTTTCAGCATCGATACAGGCTAAAGTCTTCATCGGACAAATCTCAACAATACACTTTGCGTTTAGGAATCTGCTCTTCGAAATCAAAAATTCGAAATCAGCTCTTAGAAATCTACTCTTAGAAAATATCGATTGGAAAAATTTTGTTAGGGAATAGCGATCGAATCAAAATCTGAGTTCTGAATCACGGCGCGAATGCGGGCTAACACCCGACTGCGGGCGATGTAAACCGCACCGGCGGTCAGCGACAGCGATTGAGCAACTTTGGCCACACTTTCTTGTTCAACACTGGTCCGGTGAAATGCTTGCCATGTCTTATCCGTAAACTCGTGGCGGCAACGCTGTGCAGCCCATTGAAACAGCTCGCGACGATGCTGCAAATCATATTCTTGCTCTTCCGTCGCTGCGACAGCCAAATGTTGCCAACTGGAGTCTGCCATTGCACTAGGTTGCCTTTGTTGATGACGAAAATGGTCGATCACTAAATTGCGAGTCGTGGTCGCTAACCAACCCCGAAAGGAACCCGTTCGCGGATCGGAGTCCCACTGGCGAGCCTTCTTGGCCACTCGCGACAACAAGGTTTGAACCAAATCCTGGGCATCAGCCTCTTGCAGGCCACGTCGTCGAGCCAACTGCATAACGACAGGTTGGTAAATCTCGACGAACTCGAGCCACGCTTGCTCGTCGGCCGGATTGCCGATCCGCAGTAGCAAGCTCAATCTCGTCTCCGGCGCGTCGTACATAGCTCGTGCTGTCCCTAAATTTACGAAAAACGTCGGCAATATACCGCTATTGGTAATTTACACGATCTGAGGGCACAGTCCTTTCAGAAAATTTGGGTTTTTTGGCCGAGTCCCACCAAAATCGACCGCTTCAATCCGCCAAATTCGCTAAATTATCAAGTCCAACCACATAACGCCCTTCAATTTAGGTTGTGTTGAATTCCAATGTCCCTCGTACAACAAGGCGAACCACCGCCTAACCGTCCCCTCCTCGCCTACATGGTGAAGCTTTAGGCACGGCCAAGCAAAGAAGCGATCGAGGACAATCACTCTGCGATGGCCATGCTAGCACGATTGGCGTTGTCGTTTGAGCGGGTTCCTTGGTACATTCTCCACGGTTGTTTATCGCGAAAACAATCAAGCGCTAGGATTGCGCTCGGTTGTCATCGACTGTATTTATGATCCTATTTTTCGTTTTCATGTTTTACGTTAGTTGACCTATGCACGGACAAGGACGTCCGAATTGGTTGCCAGGGCTCTGGGCTCTGCGATCGCGCGGCGAGAGGACTCGTCGAGCCGGACGTTATGTCGCGCATTGCCTGTTGGTTGCTTTCGTATGGTTTGCGACTTGCAACAGTCTGACCACTTTTACCAGTGCCCAACTGCCTGCCCTGCCCTTTTCGTTCAAATCCGATGGACGATCGGAACCCCGTGGGCCAATTCAATTGACCGCAGCCACAACTGAAGTCGCCGACAGTCAACACTCGATGCGACTGCGTGTCACCTGGGGAGGTGGTGAGGAAAAAACTTGGCGAGCCGCTATTCAGATTGATCGCGGCGAAATACTCAATCCCATGGCCTTAGGTTTGTCATTTGACACTCCCGGCTCCGTCTTCATTCATCAAAATCAATTGCAAGCGATCAGTCCTTCCCCGAATCACTATGGCGGAATTGACTTTGACGTTCGCGCTCCATTGGATAGTCGACTTTCCATTGAGTTATATCCGGAAGAAAATCGCGAACAACGCTTTTTGCGCACGGTTACATTGCGGTCACTCATAAGTGAACCAGTTCAAGTTGAATTGGACCAACAACAAAATCAGTTTCAATGGCAGCGCGCGCCTGGTGATGAGTTGCAAGTTGAATTTGATCGACCGCATTTAGTGTTTGCCCCAGGCGACGCGTTGCCGATCGTCGTCAAGCCGAACTTGACGCTCCACGTCTCCAAGGCGATGCGCTGCCGCGGCAAAATCGTAACGGCTCGAAATAACTCTATCGTCGTACCCGAGCGTTCTTGGGATCTCGTCATGGACGAAAACGGTTCAGCCCCGTTGGTTCCAATGGAATGGCAAGTGCCGATGGAGGAGGGTGTTTACGATTTGGTGTTTGAGTTGGAACCCAAGTGGTTTCAAACCGGTTTTCAGCAAACGCGAACATCGCGGCGGGTTCAGTTTATTGTAATTGATTCGCAAACACCTCTGACGCCAACAAACCGCGATTGGAAACTAGTTCAGCAAATTGATCCGGCTCAGTTTCCCCGTCCAGATCGGCCGGCTTCGCGTCCGCTTTGGTCGCAACCACAGTGGCTGGATCGTCCTGCGGCGCCATTCAAAACAATCGATGTTGCCGGTCAATCGATGATACAGTTAGAACCGAATGACTGGCACGCCATCCCGATTGCAATCAAACAAGTAGGCCATCCCTATCAAATCGAAATCGAGTTTGGAGCTGAATCAAGCTTAGCGTTAGGAATTAGTCTGCTTCAACCGGATGTCTTGGGCAACATCCCCACGTTTGGCGTCGACTCCGGTGTTTCCATTGACCCATTGTCCAAGTTGTCGCGTGCAGTAACAGTGGGAAAGGTTTTGAAACATCGCTTGACGGTTTGGCCCCGCCATCATCAACCATATCTATTGTTGGCCAATCGACACAACCAGCAATCGGTTCAGATTGGGCGAATCAATGTCTACCAAACGACAAAATCCGACGGAAATTTGTCCGAAGTTCGCCCCAGCGACCCGCCGCCGAAGTCGAAACGGCCCGCATCTGTCAAGGGCCAGCGGCGGTTCATGGCACTATACGAATTGCCATTGTTTGCCGATCACTTCGGCGCTGAAAAAATGATCGACCAAGAGTTGGAGCAACCGCTCGACGATTGGGTGACATTTTATCAAGGTGGTCAGCGTTTGATTGAATATTTGCAAACGCACCAATACGACGGTGTTGTATTGGCCGCCACTTCGGATGGTAGTTCGCTTTTTCCCAGCGCCCGATTACAGCCCACTCCGCGATGGGATAACGGCATATTCTTTGCAACCGGACAGGATCCGATTCGCAAAGACGTCTTGGAAATGTTAATGCGTTTATTCGATCGCGCAAACCTTGAGTTGGTTCCAGCGTTAACTTTTTCAGGTCCCATTCCGGAATTAGAAATCTCGGCCCATCGGCAAGAACAGTCAGCGCCTTATTTGCGAGATTATCGCCAACAAATGGCACCTCGATCTTTAGAACTGCCCTGGTACGATCCGCTGGCGCCGCGAACCCAAACGGAGATTCGCGCTGTGGTCGATGAGCTGGTTGAGAGATATCGACAACACTCATCGTTTGGCGGCGTCGGATTGATCGGGCGAGGCGATACGTCGATTGTATTATCCGGACGCCGTTGGGGGTTTGAACCCGAGGTTATGCGGCAATTTTTGAACGCGCATCAATTGCCTATACCCCAATCTGATGTGGCGGGAAACTTAGATTGGCAACCGACCATACAATCCGTTTTGTTGGGTTCCCATCGGCAAGAATGGGCAAACTGGCGCAGTCAACAATTGACGGATTTCTTGACTCAATTAGCAGATTCTTTGCAGCGAACCGATCTACAATTGCCCTTGGTGATCGCCTCGATTGATTTATTGCGGACCAGCGAACTCGATACTTTGCTGGCACCGTCCTTGCACTGGCCACCTAATCCGGAGACTTTATGGAACGAAGTGGGCTGGAATTCCGATCTATGGCAACACCCGCAGCTTGTATTGCTGAATGGTCACCGCATTTCGCCAACGGAATCAATTGCCCAGCGGCGCACGGAATTGGCATGGAATCAAGCTAACGATTCGCGCGAAACAGCTGCTTGGAGTACCGGTGCAGAGCTGTTCATTCATCGTCCCGAGTGGGCACATTTTCAAGCGCTGGAGTCCGCCAATTTATTTGGCGGGCAATCGATGCCCTTATGGCGACTGCAGCCGTTGGCCCCTTTGGGTCAATTAAATCGTCAACGGTTTGCCGAGAAATTGTGGTCACGGGACACTCGACTATTTGTCGATGGCGGTTGGTTGCCGCCGAGCGGCCAAGAAGAATCGCTCGTCGATTTTTGGAAAGTATTCAAACAGTTGCCCAATCTGGAGTTCACTGCGATCTCGCACCCATTGGGACGCAAAGCGCCAATTGCAGTGCGGCAACTTGAAGCCGACGGTCAACGGTTTGGATATGTTGTCAATCGATCGCCCTGGCCCACTCAAATCGAACTGCAACTATCCGCGCCAGAATGGACACGAATTCAGTCCTTGCATGCGTCGACTCCAATCAAACCGGGCCGAACCGCCAACAGTATTTTACTGACCATTGAACCGTTTGGTTTGTGGGGCTGGCAAGCGCCGGCCACTGCGCCATATGTAACCAGTTGGACCTTCGAAACTGATGCCCAAGCAGTTGAAGTTCTCCGTAAGAACTTATTGCGATTGCAAACGAAATTATTTCAGTCGAATCGACCGTTGCCATTGCCCGGCCTCGTGGATTCGGATTTTCAGTCCTCGGACCCCTTGGAAAAAAGTTGGACTTTTGACGCGGCCCTGGCCAATCAAATTCAGAGACTTTCCGAATCGCCATCGAGAACTGACGCCAGTACTCCGTCACATAATCTGTCAAGTACCGAGCAGGTTTTGCGAATGACCAGTGCTGGTGAAGTATTGTGGATTCGCAGTCAACCGCTGGCAGTCCCAGAAACGGGGCGGCTATCGATTTCTGTGTGGCTGCGAACCGAACAGCCTGAGCAACCTCCGCCCCTGCGGATCGCCGTTGAATCAGATGCCGATCAATCGCGGCATTATTATCGATTTGGAACGGTTGGCGGTTTAGCCCCGCAGGATGCCGCCAGCCAAATCGAGTCGCAATGGAAACAATTTGTTGTGCATTTTGACGATTTGCCTTTGCAGGGTATCGATCGTGTGCGAATTGGATTTGATTTAATGGGAGCTGGCCAAGTCGACTTTGATCGAATCGAAGTATTTGATCGTTGGTTGGATTCCAATGACACCAAAGCGTTAGCTCAATTGCTGGCCACCAGTGCCGCTTGCTTGGAATCCTCACAAACTTATGAACAAAGCCGTCGACTCCTTGAAAGCTATTGGCCGCAGTTTGTAGATCGCTGGATCTCCAACAACGCCAAACCGGCAAATTCTAACACGGAGCCCACAAACTCAGGGTCCCCAAGCGACGTCATTGCCGAAGATTCTCGACAAGAAAAAAACAATGTTTTTCGACGACTGCGCCGTGCAACACAGCCCCGCTTATTCCCGTTTCGCTAGATGGCATCATCCCAAAAGAAAGCGAATCTTTTACAATAGACAGCTAATCGATCCGCCAGCAGCGTAGATACGGACGTCTGCATTAGTCTCCAAACCGTCAATTGGAAACGCCATGATCAGTATGCTGCATCGCAAATTACTGCGCGATTTGTGGCAAATTCGTTCGCAAGTAGTTGCCATTGCTTTAGTAATGGCCGCTGGCATAGCCATGTTCGTGATGTCGTTGACAGCCCGCTCGACATTGTTGCGAAGCAAAGACTCGTACTACGATCGTTATCGTTTTGCCGACATTTTTTGCCACCTCAAGCGGGCTCCACAATCGGTCGAAGCACGACTGGCAGCGATTTCAGGTATTTCCGTCGTTTCGACCCGGATCGTCGCCGGGGTATCGCTGGATATCCCTGGGATGCCCGAACCGGCCCAAGGTCGACTGTTGTCCATTCCTGATCAAGGGCCGGCAGCGCTGAATGATCTTTATCTGCAACAAGGTCGGTTACCAGACCCGCATCGGCCCGACGAGATTTTGGCGGGTGACGCGTTTTGTCGAGCGCATCAACTGCAACCCGGAAACGAAATCTCGGCGATTATCAACGGCAAACGCCAGCCATTGGTGATTGTGGGAGTTGTCTTGTCACCCGAATATGTAATTCAAATCCAACCGGGAAATCTGCTGCCCGACGACCGCCGCTTTGGGGTATTTTGGATGTCGCGGCGTCAATTGGCCGCAGCCTTCAATATGGAAGGAGCTTTTAATGACGTGACGTTTAAGCGAGAACGCGGCACCAATGTTGCGGCGTTGATTGACGCCATTGACCGAATCCTCGAACCCTACGGTTCGGCCGGTGCTTACGATCGTTCGGATCAAACCTCGAACCACTATCTAACCGACGAAATCACGCAGCTAAGCACCATGGCATTTTTGGCGCCAACTATTTTTTTGGCGGTTGCTGCGTTCTTGCTAAACGTCGTCACGTCGCGGACCATTGGATTGCAGCGCGAACAAATTGCTGCACTTAAAGCCTTTGGATATTCCAACCGCGCGGTCGGCTGGCACTACCTGCAATTTGTTGTCTTCATGGCCATGCTAGGAACGCTGATTGGCGCTCTGGGTGGAATTTATCTGGCGCGGAATTTGATTGTCATGTATGGCGAAATTTATCATTTTCCAATGTTTAGTGTGCGTTGGGATCCGGCAATTATTTTGGGCGCTATCAGTGTCAGTTTGACGGCCTCGACAGTTGGAGCTTGGATGGCCGTCCGCAAAGCGGTTCGTTTGCCGCCCGCCGAAGCCATGCGTCCAGAACCGCCCGCGCGATTCGGTCCCACTCTGGTCGAACGAATTGGACTGGGGCGCTGGTTACCTCAAGTGACACGAATGATTTTGCGGCAACTCGAGCGTCGACCGATTAAAACGAGTTCGGCTGTGATTGGTATTGCCATGGCAGTTGCCGTCTTAATTCTAGGCAGTTTTACGTTGGACGCGGTGAATTACATTATGACGTTTCAATTCCGTTGGGCCCAACGACAATCTCTTGCGGTTGGGTTAATCGAACCCACAACTCCGCGAGTGATTTACGAACTGGCAAATCTGCCAGGGGTACAACAAACACAAAGCTTTCGATCAGCGGCGGCCGAGATTTCGCATGGTCACCATTGGCGACGAGTGGGTATCTTGGGATTGAATCAAGATACCGATTTATTTCGTATCCTCGATCCGCAACGTCGACCGATGACATTGCCTCCGCAAGGCATCGTGCTTAATGACAAACTGGCCGAATTATTAGAAGTAAAACCGGGCCAACGCGTTTCGATTGCAATACTTGAAGGTCAGCGGCCGCGGCGCGATGTATTGGTGTCAGGGGTGATTCAAGAATTCGGTGGGTTGAATGCCTATATGAGTCAATCGGGACTAAACGACCTCTTAGGTGAAACTGAAGCCATTTCGGGCGCTTTCCTAGCCGTTGATCAAAATCTCCTGCCGACTTTGTATCGCGACTTGAAAAACGTTCCGCGGATTGCCAGCGTCACCATCAAAGGGGCAGCACTTCAAAGTTTTCGCGATACGATTGCTAAAAATCTATTGGTGATGCGCACGTTTAATATAATGTTTTCCGTAGTGATCGCCTTTGGCGTGGTTTACAACAGCGCTCGAATTTCGTTGTCGGAACAGAGCCGCGATTTGGCGACATTGAGGGTCATGGGATTTACAAAAGGGGAGGTGTCGGGGATCCTACTCGGAGAACTGGCCATCTTAACCGGATTGGCAATTCCAGTCGGATGCGCTATCGGCTATGTTCTGGCCGCCCTATTAATTCAAGGACTCGATACGGAAGTTTATCGTATCCCCTTAATCATTGAACGATCGACCTATTTTTTTGCCGCTCTGATCGTGGCACTTAGCGCAATTATCTCAGGCTGGATTGTCCAGCGTCGAATTCAACATCTAGACTTGATCGCGGTACTCAAGTCGCGGGAGTGAACAGCAGGGAATGAAACGAGCTTGGAAAATAATTAGCTGGGTCATTGTCATTGGCCTGGTGACGGCAACCGTGGTCTGGGCAATGCTGCCGCAGCCTTTGGAAGTTGACTTGGGGGTTGTCACCCGCGGGCCATTGACGATTGCCATTCGCGAAGACGGCCGAACACGGATCAAAGATCGCTATACCGTGTCGGCTCCAGTTGCCGGTCAATTGTCGCGCATAAAATTGTTAGCTGGCGATCAATTGCGAGCAGGCGAAACGATATTGAGCACGATCCATCCCAATGATCCCGATATGCTTGATGCCCGTCAAGTTGCCATGTCCGAAGCTCGTGTTGCCGCCGCGCAACTTGCCATCGACCGCGCTCAAGCCCGTCGCGAACACGCTCTGGTAAGTCGCGACCTCGCGGAGACTCAATTTGGCCGATTGAAACAACTTGTGGAAAAATCGGCTGCGTCCCGCGATGAATTCGAAGCGGCCGAGGCCCTTTTGCGTACGCGACAAGAAGAATTGCGAGTTTCCAGTTTCGAAGCCGAGATCTCGCGATTTGAGTTAGAACAAGCCCAGGCAGCCCTGCGCTACATTCAACCCAACAACGATGCTCCGCAACAACAAATAGAAATCCGCTCACCTATCGATGGTGTTGTCTTGCGAGTCTTTCAAGAAAGCGCCACGGTTGTAACTCCGGGCACGGCGCTGCTGGAAATTGGCAACCCTGCCGATCTGGAAATTGTGATCGATGTACTCAGCAACGAAGCCGTTAAAATTCAACCCGGCGATGCCGTGCGGATCGAACAATGGGGTGGCGATGCACCCCTGGAAGCCACCGTGCGTTTGGTCGAACCAGCAGCGTTTACCAAAATCAGTGCCTTAGGCGTCGAAGAACAACGCGTCAACGTTGTTGCCGATTTTCGCAGCACGCCGGCGGATGCCACGCGACTCGGACATGCTTACCGAATTGAAGCCGCGATCGTTGTTTGGGATGAAGCCAATATTTTACAAGTTCCCAATAGCGCCTTGTTTCGTCACCAGCAGCAATGGGCTGCATTTGTTGTCGACAATCAAGTAGTGACTCTGCGGAGTGTTGAAGTCGGCCAACGCAATGAGACCGCGGCCGAAGTACTCTCGGGCCTAAATGAAGGTGAGCAAGTGGTCGTTTATCCGAGTGACCTAGTACGTGCAGGTGTAACTATTAAACCACGGCCGACCGCGGCCAATGACGAAAACTAATTTCCGATCGCACAATCGTTGGTGACGCTGACAATTGTCTCGCACCAGAGGGCCGTTGATTTTAATTGTCGCCGCTTCGTCGCGATCAAAACGCGCGCCAACAAAAAAAGTCACAACATGCCGCTCCATCGTCATGTCGTGACTTCTATCCTGATAAGGGACCGTCCGTGTCCCATCCTCCCGGTTAAGGCAGTATTTTTTTGATCGACCACCCCAACCGGTTTTCCTCAGTCGTTTCTAAAATTATTAATACTTTTTTTCGATTTTTTCGTATGTGCTAGCATCGTTTTGTTTGGCTGGTTGCCAAGCAACCTCAAAATCCGCATGATGTTGGGTTAACGGACAACCGCGTTTTGCGTCGGTTACAGGATACGATTAGCCAGCGACAGGGAAGTTTTCCAACGATGTTAAAATCGATTCACACATTGCCGATCTGCGAATCGTTTGGCCCATCTGCCTTGGCCCCGCAGACGATCGGCGCGGGAAACACTCAGGAATTGCCACGCGACATCCCGGCCGCGCGAAAAATGCTGCGCGAGCATTGTCCGGTTGAACCGGGTGTCTATGGTTGGCTCAATCGCGATGGACAATTGATTTATGTTGGCAAGTCAAAATCGTTGCGACATCGACTGTTGTCGTATTTTGCTAAAACTCCTACCGATCCGAAAATGGGGCGAATTCGTCGCCAAGCGCACAGTCTGATGTGGGAACCTTTGTCCGACGAGTTATTAGCGCTACTGCGCGAGCAAGAACTGATCTATCGTTGGCGCCCAGAGTTTAATTCCCAAGGTCAGCCCAACAAGCGTCAGCCTGGGTTTGTTTGTATAAGCGATACGGCCGCACCGCATGGATTTGTGACCAAGGCATTAAATTCCAAATGTCTACACTCATTTGGTCCGATTTTGGGCACCAAAGATTTGCGCCATTCAGTGATCGCATTAAATTTGATGTGTCATCTACGAGATTGTTCCGATCAAGTACGTTTTGAGTTCGGGCAACAACGTCAATTATTTGACGAGTCTGAACGAGCACTTTGTCTGCGTTACGAATTGGGCAGCTGTCCGGGACCATGTCGTGGACTGTGTTCGCGACAGCGATATCAAATTGGTTTGGAGCGGGCCTTAAAATTCTTGCGCGGTGAGTCCGATGAATTATTCCGAGAACTCGAGTCCAAAATGAACCGTGCGTCGGCCGAACGACACTATGAATTGGCGGGAATTTATCGGGATCGACAACAATCGCTGGAACGGCTAGCTCGCCAGCTGGGACGCGTGCAACAGGCCGAACAAACCATCCATGGAATTTTGCCGGTCAAAGCGCAGCGTGGACGCGACATTTGGTTGTTCCTTGGGCGCGGGCGATTGCTGGCACATCAGCCCAAACCTCAAACACCGCGACAGCGCGAACAGGCTTTGCAACTCATCGAGCGGATTCCTCAACAGCAACACGAGCCGACAACTCATCCACTCGAAATTCAAATGCAATTGATCATCGCCGCTTATTTTCGCAAACATCGCGAAACCAGTGCAAGGCTGATCGATTTTGTCGTAGCCAAACAACGGCTGTTAAAAATTGCAAGTTAATCGGTTCTTCACAATTCTGCTCGCACCGGCAATGCGGATAACGCTCTCGATGGAAATCTTATTTCATCGGGCATCCGATTAAAAACTCTACGAATTACACTTACAACGTGCAAAATCGAGGTCTGTGGATTGGTTGTTCGCGGTTTATGGTTCGACAGTTCCGAGGACCTCACGTGTGGAAAAACGTCCCCCGACCTTGGCGATTTAATGGCGGCGCATTAGAACTACACTCCGACCAATGCGTCGCCTCCTGCGAGCGGGCTGGGATAGCAATTTGCGTTCATACTTTTTTGAGATTTGATTACCAATGATCGCACAAACTATATATCAGAGAATTGGACTGTTCATTTTTCTTGTGGCGTCGATGCTGCCGAATGCTTCGGCTCAACAATTCCGTTTGTTGACATGGAACATCGAAAGTAATCGGCCTGCTCAGCCACCGGTTAGTGACCCAACGGTGATCAGTCGCGAACTCACAGAAATGCTGCAAGCCGATTTCACGAAATCACAGTTGATTGCGCTCAGTGAGGTCGATCCCAAATCGATTAAACAACTAGTCGCAGCTGCGCAAATGGGATTACAGCAACCTATCGACTACGTAACGTCGGCCAGCGGTGGATTTCAAGACACCGACACATTGTTATTCATGGTCGATTCCAGTCGCTTTCAAATTCGCGATACCGTTGAGTTGCACCGCTATGCTGGGTTAAAAGCGAATTTCAATGTGATGGAAGAAGACCAAGAAGATTTTGGCGCGTTGCGGGCCCGTTCGCCCCTGGCAGTAAAGTTAGTCGATCAATCGAGCCAACAAACTTTTTGGGTGATCGTCACACATTTGGCTCGTGGTGAAGCGGATTTGCGAACCGAGCAAGCGAAAATGTTGCGCCAGTGGGCCAGTGATCACCCAATGCCGATCATCGCAGCCGGTGATTTCAATTTCGATTACGATTTTAAGACGCAACAAGGCAATCCAGGATTTCAAGCGATGATGGAAGGCGATACTTGGCTATGGCTCAAACCGGATCCACTAATCGATTCCAATTGGTCCGACGATCGGCGGATTACCGACCGAAGAGTCGATCGGTATCCGGATTCGATTCTCGATTTTGTATTTGTGGCCAATCAAGCCAAACAATGGCATGGCGAATCGGATGTAGTGGTAAGACCCAACGACTTTCCGGATAATGAAAAGACGAGCGACCATCGTCCGCTGGTTGCGGTTTTTAAGCCAAATCCAGACACCGCGGCGCCTATAAAATAAAACGTGTAGATGGCCGCATTGCGTTAGAACATCCTAATTGAACATTAAAACAGCGGCAATAATCTACAGACTGAGTGCCCCCGCCGTCGAGCAAACCATGCCAAATGAATCCATCCCAAAACAACAACCGACATTTCGCCGCCGAGAACGCCGGTGGTGGCGAAAGCTTGTGTTATTGGCCGCGATCAGTTGCGGGTTGTTGTACATGTTAAGTTTTTGGTCGCAATCAAAACCTGGTAACTTGGGCGTGCATAACGGACAATTGTCGGCTTGCCCGGAAAGTCCCAATTGTGTGTCTAGCACTGCCATTCGTGATGACCAAAAAATGGACCCACTCGTGATCGTGGGGGACTCCGAACTGGCGTGGAAACACTTGCATGATCTCGTGGCCAAACTGCCGCGTACAAACATTATTAAGTCCGACAATCAATACCTGCACGTTGAGTTCAAAAGTCTGATATTTCGATTTGTCGACGATGTTGAGTTTTTGCGCGACGACGCCAACCGCTATATCCACTTTCGTTCTGCCTCGCGCGTCGGCCACAGTGATATGGGCGTGAATCGCCGGCGGATGGAGCAAATACAGCGAAAATTCGCTGAATTTCGCTAAGGCAAGCCGCCTGACATAGGTTCACGCGTTGAAAATTTTTCTATCAAAAGTCAAGACTCTGGTTTGTGGCTTTACAGTTTTCTAAGCACTGCCTTTCGGTCTGCGCCTGGTTGGTCGGAGTTTGGAATCGGATTAAGATCAATGCGATGGTCTATCTATAAATTCTAAATTTCGGCTAGGTTTGCAAAGATGCATTTTAAGATTCACATGCCGCGACCCATCCGGCGGGTGCTGTTATTTTTGGCCGCGTACTCGATTGCCTGCTGCTCGATCGCTCCTCTTCCGATTTTCGCACAGACGGAAAATGATGGCTGGATTGATTTATTTGACGGTTCAACGTTGAGCGGATGGACCCAGCGCGGCGGAAAAGCTCGATACACCGTGAGCGACGGAATGATCATCGGTGAAACCGTCCCCGATACGCCCAACTCATTTTTATGCACTGAAGCCGACTATTCCGATTTCGAATTGCAACTGGAAGTATGGGTTGACCCCGAGTTGAATTCCGGCATTCAAATTCGCTCACAATCGTTGCCTGAATATAAAGAAGGCCAGGTGCACGGATATCAAATTGAAATTGACCCTTCGGATCGCGCTTGGACGGCCGGCATTTACGATGAGAGTCGACGCGGTTGGCTGGCCGATTTGTCGCGCAACCAGCCCGCTCGATATGCTTTTAATCAATCGCAGTGGAATCAACTCCGGATCGTCGCTCGCGGAACTTACATTTGTACATGGCTCAATGGTGTCCCTGCTGGCGAGTTGACTGACGATAT
>JBGSMY010000097.1:0-8954 GCA_041739975.1 Pirellulaceae bacterium | reverse complement strand
GCCACTCTTCGAAACGCAGGTCTCACCGCCATGCGACTGGAAGGGCACAAGGGCATCGCATCCACCATTAGAGACTTCTCAGCCAAGCCCTTGCTCTTATTTCAAATGTTACGCAAACTATAAAACTGATTTGCCCTGCTTATGTCCGCTTGGCACTTGACACTTTTTGTCAAGATTTGGAACGAGAAGGCTGGACAACTCGATTAATTGTGTGTGATTTATATGCGGGACCCATTCACCAAGATGGTTTGACCCTCTTGGCATTACGGCGATTTCTTCAAGAATTTCACAGCCAACGGTCGCTGCATGGTGTCGTATTGGTGGGTTCATTCCCCGAAGCATCGTTAGTGCGTCGATGGATCTGGCGGCGCGAAGGGTGGGATGTAACGATTGCCGGCCAAGCGTTCCACGGTGCCAATCAAAAGCCATTTTTGCGGATCGTGCCGGAGTCGATTGCCCCACGTGCCGACATTGTACTGGCGGACCTCGACGGGAACTGGGAGTCGATTTACCGTCGCGGCCCCGAATCGCTCGAGTCGATCGAAGCGATGCCGACCGATGCCGAAGCTAATTGGCCAACCAATGAAATGGATTTTTCTTCGACGGTATTTAACGATCACCGCAGCGATTTTCAAGATTTCTTTTGGATTCAAGACGATCGATACAACCGACAAAATTCGGCGGATGGTCAGCTAACGTTAAAATTGTTTACCGATCAAGTCCACCCAGAGATATCAGATGCGGATCGCGCTCAACCAAATCCCATGGCTCGCCCAGAGATTTCGGTGTCGCGGATTAATCCAAGACATGTCGCCGTAATGCCGGACCATACGTTTCGTGATATCCACGGTCATAATTGGCTAGACTCATCCGGTCAGCCTCAAACTATCGAGACTCGCCAACGCGTTAATCCGGCAGCATACTTGCGGCGCGATCCGAGTTTTGAACGCCGCTTGATCATCGAGTACTTTGCCCGCAACCACGCGTTTCGAACTCAATCCGATTCGTCACTAAATCGAACGGCAGCGGCCAGTTTTGGTGGCGGATTGATTAGCGCCGCTGATTTGAACCGTTATCTAGGCAAAGCTACGGTCGACTGGGGTGAGCCGGTGGCCTTTGCCAAAGCCTCGCTATTGGATCTGGTTGAATTTGCCGCAACTCCAGCGAGGTTAAAGGGAATTTCGGCCCATTCGAATCCTTGGAACAGCGAATTCGGTGAGAGTTACGATGCGGCGGCACTTGAGGCCGCGGTTGGCGGTCGGCCTTGGCGATGGCGGGAAGAAAAAACCGCAACGGGTTATCGTTATGTCCCATCGCTGGCAGGGCAGGGGGGCACCGCCGATGCTTATGTATTTCGATCGCTGTATGAAAGCGGTCGATTGAAGTCGGTTGGCGGAAGCTTGATTATTCACAACGGCTGTGAAGTGAACACGCCGGAGGGAGCGCTGCGTTTCCCCTATAGTGATCCGCGTTACGGCTCGCCGGGCGGCTTTCAAAACGCCGAGTCCATTTTGTTTTTTCTCAATGGCGTCGCTTTGGCCTCGAGATCAAAGACATTTTACGATACACCGCGAGGCTTTCCGGAGGCACTGGGAAAAGGCGGTACCTTTGGCGCAGGCTGGCAAGCGTACTTTGAAACTGAATCGCAAGATGCTTCGTTGCCAGCGAGCGTGGCGAGCAACAAACGGACCTATCCTTGGAGTGTGATTGGAGATTGGACATTAAAGGTGAGATAGAGCCGGGGAGTATGCAGGCGTCAGACTTCAAGCGTAAAGTTGGCCATCCGTTTACGTTTACGCAGCGCTGGGATTGTTAGGTGTCCAAAATTGCCTCAAGCGCGCCGTGGATCGAGCAAATCATGCCATCGGGGTTTGCGTTAGCAATTGAATTAACCAAGCTGAACTTGGAATGATCGCAGGCATTGATTATGCTGGTCCCTGAAATCATTAGTTTTGATTGTGGAGGGAGCCACAGTGAAAATCATAGCTACTCGATTCAAAAAACTCCTTTAACTAACGGCTTTCTATATTGGCGCAACGACCATGGCTGTACTCGTACCGATCACATCGGATGCCGGACTGAGGCACTGGCCTTTTTTAACTATTACTTTGATCGTCTTGAACATCTTGGCCTTCGTCGCTCAATTCTATGTTGATGACCCACTCGATTACGCGTTGTGGCATGGAGACGGATTGCATCCGATACAGTGGCTGACGTCGTTCTTTATTCATGCAAACGTCATGCACTTGATCGGGAACATGATTTTTTTGTGGGTGTTTGGTCACGTCGTCGAGGGAGTTGTTGGCCACGTCAAATTTGCCTTGCTTTATCTTGGTATGGGTATTCTGCAAAACATTATCGAGCAAGTTATCTTCTTAGGTATGGAGGCAGCGCCGTCCTTGGGAGCATCCAGCGCAATCTACGCCATCATGCTACTGGCAGCTTGGTTGGCACCCCAATCCAACGTCCAATGTCTAGGGTTTTTTTTCTATCGCTTCTTTTTTTTCGAAGTGCCGATTTTTATGATGGCGGCCATTTATTTCTTGCTCGATTTAATGCATTCGATCGCTGTCGGCTTTGAGATGAGCACACCGTTGCTACATGCAATGGGTGGAATATTAGGTTTAATCGTTGGCTTTGTTGCCTTGCAAACAGGTTGGATTGACAACGAAGGCGAAGATCTCTTGACCTATATTCGCAATCGCGGTGCCGATCCAAAAGATGGTCAACCCATGCCCAAACAGCAACAGATGTCCAAAGCGGATATCGTGCAAGTACAACTCGACCGACAACGGCAATGGGAACTCGCGGAAAAGTCTTTTCAAATGCATTTGAAAGCTGGAAACGTTGACGCGGTTCTCAACCAATATTTGGTTTTGAGGCGACTCAAGCCCGAATTTATTTTCCAAGAAGATGATTTATTGCAAATACTCAAACAAGCGCTAATCCAGAAGAAGTGGGATGCGGTCAACAAGTTATCGGAAGCGTACCTCAAAAGTTATCAATCGCGAGCGGTTGCCGTACGATTAAATTGGGCCAAAATTCTCCTAGAGGAGCAAGCCAAACCAACGCGGGCTTTACAAGTTTTAAAGCCGTTGGAAACTTGCCAAACGACCTCAAGCCAACGAGAATTGGCCCGCGCGTTAACTGCGGCATGTCGAAAACAACAAGCCGATGGTTCTTTGGAGCTGAGTGACTAACCGCAAACCCGTCGCATGCAAGTTTCTGCGGTAGGCCATTGGCGATGTTCCCACCAACGGAATATCAGATAACAAACAACCAAACAGATCCCGGCCAAGCCAATCGCTTGCGGCACCGTCGTCGCCGAACGCCACAACGAGGTCATGTCATCGGTCGTAACCGCACCCCAAATCCACAGCGGCCAGACGTGTAACACGTGGTGCAGTAAATAAATGCTAAGCGAGTGTTTACTAAAAGTATGGGCAATTCCTCGCAAGGGCAAAAATTGATGAGAACTAGATCTCGAATCGAACCAGCGATAAGCGATCGCAAAACTAAACCAAGCCCAACCCAATACACCCATCAAATAAATCGGGCTGGGTGGAAACATGGACCAAATATCGGGCCAAGCGGCAGGGAACCATTGTGGAAAATAGTTGCGAATGAAGACTGCCGTCACCGCGAGCCCAATCATCAAGCCGCCTCCGACATAACCGCGCCGCAGCGCCCGCTCCGTAGGCTCACTGGTGCGACCGTTTCCAAAGAAGTCCGTGCCGACGGTAAATCCCACTAGTGGTACCATCAACCAGGGTAGTATTGGGAAATATCCGACTGCCAAAAATCCAAGCAGAACATCGGCCATACTAAAATTAGGGTCGTAAAAACCCTCATTCCAGTAACTCGGCCAATCGGCGACCTCGCGCACGGCCGGACTGACTAAAAAAATCAACCCGCACAAGGAAAGCACAACAACCGTGGAAACCCGTCGGGCCCACTCCATGGCCATCAGACTGAAACCAATCAGCGTTAATACATCCCAATTGAAGATGTCCTCTGGCATCCAGACCAAAACATTAAAGAGAAAGCCGAGTGCAAATAAAAAAAGCCCACGGCGAATCGTGACGCGAGAAATTTCGTTGTCGGCTCGATCGCGGGCTAATTGCGAGTTGAGCCACAGCCGATACGATACGCCGGAGAGAAACATAAACAGCGGAGCGCCGATACCGGCCACAATCGGCGTATAGCCAGCTAGGTTCTCGGTAAAGTGAACCAAAACCATAATGGCAATGGCTAAGGTTCGCAATAAATCAATCGATGTGAATCGCATCTTATTGCCCGCTACTGTTCGCCAGCATCTCGATGATCCACATCACCGTTTGTACTAAGAGCAACAAAATGATAATCCATTCGAGTTGATGACCCGTTCGGGCGACCATGTACTCACTGGATCGATGACTGCAAAGTTCGTAGACACGCTCTTGGGCTTCTAGTTTGGTGTCGATGTGTTCCAGGCGTTCTTCCAGTCGCAGGCGTTCGCGGAATCGCTCGCCAATTTGACTGGCCAGCGTTGGCGGGTGAACGTGCGGCACTAGAATTTGCGGCGCCAGTCGCGCATAACATGTTCGCCAGGACAAAATTTCTTGAAACTGATGGGATAAATTTGGCAGCCTACCGATAGCGCGTTCGCCGAATTCAAACGCCAAAGGAGCGTCTTTGTGCGTTTGCTCCCAAGCTTGATCGATGTTCGATTCCAATTGACGGACTTGCATCTCATAGTAGTGGGCCGACAAAGCCGCATCGCGGGCAATGGCAATTCGGTCCGGCGGTCCAACCAAAACTAGTTGATCGGGGTGCCAGAGTAAGGTCACACCCGAAAAACTGAGTAGTACCGAGCCGACGATAGGCGTCGACGAGTTTTGACAGCGGAGCGTATGTTCTTGGAGTCGGTCAATCCATTCGGCCACTTGAGTCGCAGGCTGCGCAATGACTGCTAAACGCAGATGATTTTTCGGCAACGTCGTTGGTAGTTGAAACGCGTCTCGGGAGACCGGCGTCCCGGTGGCGCGAATCGCAGCCGACCGGAAAAATACGTCAGTACCCTGCGGAGGCGGTGGTGGTTCATTTGCTGTTATCGGCTCTAAGCAAACGAACCAGAATTGGCTCGTTTCCGGCCAAGTCAAAATGGATGTGCCTGCGACTTGGCTGTCTGTAGGAGCTGCGGCAGTTAACGACCGCGCAACATCATTGGCTGCGTTCGCGGCGTCCAAAACATTTAAGGAGGGTTTGGCTTCAGATCGAATCATATAGGTTGCTCAATGTCTGTTGCTGTTAATACGACAAGCGATTTGTTCCGCGACATAATCGGCCGATTCCAAGACACCGTAGAGTGTCGAATCAAATAGATAGTCACCCACCCAATATAGGTTTGGAAATACCTCGCCATCCGGTTGATGACGCTGGTCCATTGGCAAAATATTTCGGCCGCCGGGCATCGCATTAACCGAGTTGAGCCAGCGATGTACGCGTCCCTCACAAAAATGGCGATGTGGGTCAGGCCAACTTTTCGGCAATGTGGCCAACGCCATTTCTGTTAGTTCTTCATCTGTTCGCTGGGCTAACTCGATCGCCGACTGGCCGGCACACAGCCAACCGAGAACGCCGTGTTCGCAACCAACATCCCGCGAGCTCTCGTCGTACAGGCAACAGCCGTCCCATTGTTCCAACATGCAAAACGACTCTTGCATGAATGGTCGCCAAAATGGATTGTCGAACAACAAGGTAATTCGCAAATAGTGTGCTGGGTAATGGTAGTGCTGGTGATGAGCCGCGACCGAACGCTGAAGCGACTGCGGACGATAGTCCAGGCGCAACACTCGATCGTGTGGCAAAGCTACTACAACAAAGTCGTAATTCTTGCGGACAACCGCCTGTGGCGATTGCACCATCAGAGAAATGGAACTGGAATTTCTAGCGTCGACAACAGTGACAGTTTGCCCGAGGTGGATATTCGCCGAGAGCCTGGCCGCGAGGGCTTGCGGTAATTGTTCGTTGCCGCCCACGATGGTGTACATTTGCATATAAGCTGGATCGTTCATCAGATAATTGTGCAACCCATACGTGACATTGGTGAATTGCGGCTCCGTGGCTAAATCGCTGTGGATCAAGGTCTGCACGTATCGTCGCAGATTGGGATCAAGTAGCTCCGAAACGGTGGTTGAAAAATCGGCATCGGGGGAAATTAGCGGTGGAGATTCATCGCTATTGGATAAATAAAATTCTGTTGGAGATAGTGAATTGCGAGCGGCTGTATGAAATAGCTCGAGTTCGCGCCGTGCGACTGGCCCCCATGCGAACTGGACATCATCGAGGTTTGAAACGATGTGCTCGCCAATCAATACGGACTGACCGGCAAATGGATTGGTTACAAGTCCAAGTTCCGAAATTAAGGATTTGAGCGAGTCGTCGTCGAACTGCGAATAGTCATAAAATTCCGCAGCACCCGCTTCGTAACGCTGCGATTTCGACGTGAAATGCAGCGTTTGAATTTTGCCACCCAAACGTGGCGACGCTTCAAAAAGATCGATATGAACTGGGCGATTCAGATACTTTTGCAATAAATATGCCGTAAATAAACCGCCTGGACCACCACCGATAATGGCAAGTCGAGGGACTGTTCCCGATGAGGGATCCAAATCAAATTCTTGAGACCTAACGATGTGATTCACGTTAATTCACGATAATTTCACAAAAAAATCAGATGAGTGTATGAGTGCTGTTGGAAACGAATGATTTTGGGTTTACTTCTCTATAAGTCACCCTAATTTCGGAAAAGGGTCGCTGATTGTTCGATTAATTCTTCGCGAATTAGAAGTTCAGGTCCTCAAAAGACCATTTCAGAGAGGTTTCGTGGCATCCGTGATCGAACGAAAACAGATGTCTTACTGGGTAAACGTTGGGTGTCTGGTCATCGGAAGCCCGAGATCGCAACGAATTGCTCGAAACGATCAGTCCACAGTGCGATTGGTTTGATCGATCAGTTCAGGCCGTGTATCGGCGGCATTGTACATGGACTGAAAACTCGCGACTTCAGGCGTAGCGGCTGTGAACAGTTCTGCGGCGTGACGCGGCGAGATCACTTGGTAATGCAGCGATGCCTCGATGCGAAAAGGCGGTGTTCCTGACAAAGCCAATTTGTAGATAACCAGATCCGAGCCACCGATAAAATTGTCGTCGGTGCCTAAACCTGTTGGCTGGATGGAATTTGCATCGCGATGACTGGCCAGCCAACCTTGCGGAAGCAATCGATTGTCCTTGAAAAAATGGGCACCTCGAACTAATAAAAAAGTCGGATTGCCGCTGGCGTCCGCCATAATCGACTCGTACACCTGGGCCTGCTGTGATTTATCGATCTGATCGAAATGCGAGAGCAGGGGGCCTTGAGCAAATTCGCTAGGCAGAACTTGATTTTGTTGATCGATCAGTTGGCCGTTTTCATTGAATCCTCCTGAGCGAAAAATTATTTGATCGGTGGCATCACGGACTTGGAACTGGATCCACACGCGGCGACTTGGGTAGGCCGTTGGCAGTTTGTGACCGCAGAGGTTTTGGACAGTGACAGGAACGTGGATCGATTGCTCCATTCGCACGATTTCGCCAAGCTCGATTTTTCCCGTTTGGTAACGCAGCATCTGATCGATTTCTTTTAGGGCGGAATCGAAGCTCGATTTGGGCACTTCGATCTGTAAGGCTTCGGCGTTGTCGCGAAGGATGCGAGTCATCAAAGCGTTACCGCCGACGAGAGTGTGACGACCGTAAGGTTGGCGATCTCGCAAGAAAGGAAAGTCGCGTCCACCGGGATTGTGAGCGAGTTTAGTCGAGATGGCCGTACCGGCAACGTCGCTGGTGGGCATATGGCAACTTTGGCAACTTCTGGCGGCAGGATTGGGCTGGTCAATTTCGTCATTGAAAACGGAGTTTCGCCACTCCAAATAAGGGGCTTGTTCGTGAAACTGAGTGGCCGCTGGCGAACCATCGGGGTTGGCTGCATCCGTGACGACGGTATGACAGGTAGCACAGAGAGCCGATTTGAGAACATGAGGCCCATGAGTTGGCGTGAATTCGACATTGCGTTGCATGGGCATCGTGACGGGGTTGACGTGAGGCCCATAGATCAATGATTCGGTGTTGAGCACGAAGTGGCCGGTAAATGATTCGGGTTTTCCAAAATTGGTATCTTGTATTTGATGGCACACGGTGCAGGAGACACCGTCGAGTCCGAGTTTGGCTTGACGATTAGCCGGTTTGAGGAAAGCCAATGTTTCGCCCGGCGGACTTAAGGTTATCGGGGCCGCCATGGGGGCATGGCAGCGTGTACAGAGTTCTTCGATATGGGCCTTGGCGTTGGGCGTGGCCGCAATTTCGGCGGACACCACGGCGCGCCAATAGGGGTCTCGTGAAGAGTGAGCCATCATCGACGCTTGCCATAAGTCCACCGGAGCGACCGATTGTTTTTGCGAGTCTCGCATGGCGGACGCTAAGTCGGAAAATGAATGGCAGAGAGCACAGCGTGAGCTAAGTTCGAAGTGGGCGGATTCGGGCAGGGCCGTTCCCTTTGAGCCCACGGTCGCCGATGCGGACGTTTGCGGAATGATTGAAGGAACCGTTGGAGCGAGTGACGTTTGGTTGGAAATTGACGTGGGGTTTGGCGGACCATTGGCGGGTTGCCAAGTGGAATACACGGCAGCACCCAGAAAACTGACGCCAACGGCGAAAATAGTTAGGGCACCGATCCAACCACGCGACATAAGTTAGTTCCCGTCCAAAAATGAATGTCGAAGTATATCAAAATAATCGCGAGGCAAATGGTGTGCCAGGAAGATTGAGGGACAGGAAGATTGAGGGACAGGAAGATTGAGGGACAGGAAGATTGAGGGACAGGAAGATTGAGGGACAGGAAGATTGAGGGACAGGAAGATTGAGGGACAGGAAGATTG
>JBGSMY010000095.1:0-17316 GCA_041739975.1 Pirellulaceae bacterium | reverse complement strand
GAAGAGCATCCAGGGCCGGAAGGAACGACTTGTTATGTCGAGGTGCTTAAATCTCCTGTGATCGATTCGCGGGGAAACCGAGTCGGGATCCAAGGTATGTTCTGGGATGTAACCGAACGGATCTTGTCTGAGAAAAAATTACAATCAGCAAAAGATCTTGCCGAGGCTGCAAGCAAAGCAAAAGGCGACTTTCTGGCCAATGTCAGTCATGAAATTCGAACCCCAATGAATGCGATTATCGGAATTACGGAGTTGTTAATCGATTCTTGCCGCGACAAAGAACAACGAGAATATTTGTCGATGATTCAGCAATCGAGCGAAAGTCTGATGACGCTGCTGAATGACATTTTGGATTTCAGCAAGATTGAGGCAGGCAAGCTGGAACTGGAAAACGTTACCTTTGATTTGGCCAATCGATTAGCCGACACGCTCCGCACGCTGGCGATACGCGCTCAAGCCAAAGATCTGGAGTTGGTATTTGACTTTGACCCTGCCCTGCCCCGTGCAATTGTCGGCGACTTAGGTCGATTGCGGCAAGTAATGGTTAATCTCGTAAGCAATGCGATTAAGTTTACCGAATCGGGTGAAGTGATCGTCAGGGTAACTTCCTTTGCAGAATCGGAAGGTATCGCACATTTGCGATTGGAAGTAATCGACAGTGGCATTGGGATCCCGTCGGATCGCTTGGAAGATATTTTTCACGAATTTGAACAAGTTCACGCCACGTCGACACGGCAATATGGTGGCACCGGTTTAGGGTTAGCAATCACTCGACGCTTGGTGCAGTTGATTGGCGGACAACTGCGAGTCGATAGTATCGAAGGTAGTGGAAGTCGTTTTTATTTTGAATTGCAATGGCCGATGGATGAAAGTGCCGTCGATAAACCGCGGCGAAGAGAACTGGCGGGCATCTGCGGTTTGTTGGTGGAAGATCACGAGCCGACACGAGTGGCGTTGTTGCGACATTTCCAGAATTGGGGGGTGAAGATTGCAGTGGCCACATCTGCTATGGATGCAATGGAAAAACTGAATCATGCCGCGAATACCCAACATCCTTACGAATTTGTCTTGATGGATCTGACCCTTCGCGGCGGACCGGGGCAAGTTTGCAAATGGATACGACGGCATCCGGTGCTTAACGCCTTGCGGATCATATTGATGACTTCCGGACAACATGTATTGCAAGACGAAGTTGTACGGGATGTCGATCGCGTGATTAAGCCGATCAAGCCCGACGATCTATACGAGACTTTGCTGGCGGCTTTGGGAATCGATTCGAAAGTCGTTCGCGATGCCGACGCGGCGGGATCGGGTGCTGGCGGCGATGGATTAAGAATACTGTTGGCGGAAGACAACTTGATCAACCAACGTCTGGCATCGGCATTGCTGGAAAAACAAGGGCATCGAGTCACTGTGGTTGAAAATGGTCAATTGGCCGTCGAAGAATTTTTGCATGGTGAATACGATTTTGTGCTGATGGACGTGCAGATGCCGGTGTTGGATGGCATTGAAGCGACAATGAAGATTCGTCGCTTGGAAAAATCAGGGCGGCGCGTTCCCATCGTGGCTTTGTCTGCCCACGTGACCGATGAGTTTCAAAAACGGTGTATGGCCGTTGGCATGGACGACTATCTTACGAAGCCGATTCGGCGGGAAAAATTGTTCCAGTTAATCGAACAATTGACGGGGCATCGGACGAGCGAGCGAGAAACACCTTTGGACGCAACCCATTCCGGGCGATCGATCGATTGGAAGCATGCATTTGAAACCGTTGCTGGCGATCGAGATTTATTGGAAGAATTAATTCGAGTGTTTCTGCGCGAGCAAGAGCGAATGTTCCACGAATTAGAATCTGCCTTAGTCGAAGGTGATCTGCGGCGATTAAGGCGTTCGGCGCATAGTGCGCGCGGAGCATTAGGGCATTTGGGCGCAATGACGGCTGCCGAGATTGCAGCCGAACTCGAATCAATGGCCCAATCGGGTGATTTGCAGGCGGCGCCACAACGGATGGAACGTTTGCAACAAGAGGTAAAAGAACTGGTTTATGAATTAAAGCGGTTTACCACCAACCGGCGTTGATAAAGGCGTGCGGGGCATGGCAAATGTTCGATGGGGACTTAGCCGCCACTAAATTCTTGGTTAGGGGCTACTAATGTCCTAAGGTTGAGCGATACAATAGTGCAAGTTCAAGGCACGGTCGATCGTAAACGTTTTTTCATTAGCAAGTGACGATCCCTAAGGATTGCAATTGCGAATCCATGTGAAGACGCCGCTCGACACGGAAACCAATCCGATCATGGTTTTGTATCAGGAAAGGACCCAGCGCATGCCCACAATTCTTGTCGTCGACGATACTGCAGTCGACCGCCGCTTGGCGGGGGGATTGCTCGAAAAAGCGCCCGAAATGAATGTTTGTTATGCTGAAAATGGCAACGAAGCACTACTTAAAGTGGGGAACTTTCTGCCCGATTTGGTACTGACGGACTTGCAAATGCCGGATTTAGATGGCTTGCAGCTGGTTAACTCAATGCATGAACGTTTTCCAGACGTTCCAGTAGTTTTGATGACCGCCCATGGCAGCGAAAACATTGCCGCCCAAGCATTGGCGTCTGGCGCTGCAAGCTATGTGCCTAAGGCCGATTTAGCGGAGAGCTTGGTAGATACCGTGCGGCATATTTTGTCGATGGCCGACGCCGATGCGCGTTACAAAAAGCTAATGAGTTGTTCGACACGAACAGAACTTGAGTTTGAACTAGAAAATGATTTGTCGTTGGTGGACCCGTTGGTCGAGTTGGTACAGCAAGTTCTCGACAGTCAACGATTGTTTGATTCAACGGTAAGAGTTCGTGTGGGGGTGGCGTTAGAGCAAGCATTGCACAACGCGATGGTTCGCGGGAATCTGCAAATCGATCGGCATTCAACGCCCTTTGCTTCTCGAGAATTTATTCAAAAACGGCGATTATTGACGGAGTTTTCCGAGCGCAGGGTCAAAGTGTTAGTGCGAATTACTAATCGCAGTGCTGAATTTGTGGTGCGCGATCATGGTGAGGGATTTGATTTATCGCATGTGCCACAGCGTAACGATCCGGAAGCGTTTCGCGAAGGCGTTGGACGCGGATTGGTCCTGATTCGAACGTTTATGGACGAGGTTGAATTTGCCGACGGCGGACGTGAAATTCGCTTGGTGAAACATCGAATGCGTTGAGGTATCGGAGAGTTCGCGGCGGCATTCGCAAAATCACAGCGTAAATTTAACGATGGGCAATTGGAGATTAGCGCGCGCTAAAAGGCGTGACGATTAGCGCGAGAGCCAATCGGGCCAGCATGATGCCCCGACCTCGCGGTAACGATCTCAGCGGTTATTAACTCTGCGGCCTGTAGCCGCGCAGATTTTTAGTCGCGCGGGTTTTAACTTCGCGGGTTTACCAAGTGAACGATTCGATGCCTGCTTTGATGTCGTTCATGAAATTGGCGGCACCCACGCCGTTGGCAATCCGATGATCAAAACTCATCGTGGCCATGACGCTTGATCGAAATCGGAACGATTTTCCATCGGGTACTGCGGCGGGATAGGTTTCGCCAAGTGCTAGGGTCGCCACGGCTGGTGTAACAATTGCGGGTATCCCAGCGCGCATTCCGGCTTTGCCAATATTGGAAACCGTCACTGTGGTCGCTTCATCCGCTTGATCTTTTCCGTCGCGGGCAATTTCAATCTGTTTGGCTAGGGATTGAAAGAACTGATCGCGCGACATTTGGTCGGCATCGCGAACTACGGCGGTTACCATTTCATCACCTGGCAAAGCCACGGCAACACCTAAATTCACGCGGTGAAATACTTTGAATTGCCGACCATCAGTGGTGAGCGAACTGCGAAACCGTTCGTGATTTTTAAGGGCTTGAACGACGCACCAACAAGCCATACCGAACGTTGTTGGACCGCCTTGAGGTTTGCAAATTTCGCGGGCTTTTTCCAGTCCGGTCCAATCGATTTCATTAAATACCGTGACGGGGACGCAGTTTTGGGTTCCACGCACCAGTCGATAATTCAGAACGATTTGCGATTGGGGCAATGTGACCAATTGGTATTGATCGGAATTCGCTGCGGCAACCTCGCCGCCAGTTGGAGCTGCGGCCGATTTGGTATTTCCACCTTTGGCCAACCAAGCGTCCACGTCTTCGGGCATTAGTTTTTTGCCGGAAGTTGGAATTTGGTGAGCGATGTCCAGCAGGCCTTTTTCTTTTAGGTACTTGCGGGTTTTGGGTGGAATATTGACGCCACTAGACCCGCCGTGTTCGCCGCCAGTTTCATCATTGCTGGAATGATCGCCCGTGGATGAAGTGGACGGGGTCGGCGCATGGCCACCTCCAGCTGGACCATGACCGGAAGGCATTTCTTTGACGCCTTCGGCCACTTCCATCTTGGCGATTTCAGCGCCGATTTCAAGAACGGTGCCAGTTTGAACGGTCCATTCCAACAACGTGCCTTCGTAGGGAGACTCCACATCGGTTGTGGCTTTGTCCGTCTCCATTACATATATGGGTTCATCGCGTTTGATTTTGTCGCCGGGTTTTTTTAAAAAGTCAACCAGCAATGCTTCTTGCAATCCTTCCCCAAGTTGGGGAATGCGAACCGAAATGATCGGCATAGCGATTTAATCCTCCAAGGTTTTCTGAATGGCGGCGATGACTTGTTCGGTATCGGGTAACGCGGCGTATTCGTAAATCGGGTTATAACCGATATGCACGTCAGGTTTAGAAACCAGTCGCGGAGCCGAAACAAAATGACAAAAACTGTCTTCTTCGCCGACTAAACTGGCGATGATCATTTGACCGACGCTGCAACTTTCACCATCTTCTTGGACGACGACCAACCGACCGGTTTTTTCAACCGACTTAACGATCGTCTCGCGGTCCCAGGGGACGATGGACCGTAAATCGATTACTTCGATAGAGGCTTCGTCGGACAGTTTTTCGGCCGCCGCCAATGCTTGTTCAATGCAATTGCCCCAGGAAACGACCGTCACATCGTCGCCGCGACGACGAATACGAGCTTCGCCAAAACCAACTGCCGGCACTTGGGTTGGGCAATCCATTTGTTGACGGAAAAGGTGTTTGGGAATCAAGAAAATTGTCGGATCATCCGAGTGCATGGCTGTCCACATTAGTGCGGCAGAGTCTTCCGGCGTGCTGGGTACAACCACACGCAATCCGGGTATGTGGGCAAACAACGATTCATTCGCTTGGCTGTGCCACAAAGAACCACCAGGGAGATAAGCTCCATAAGGTGCATAAATAATTGCGGGGCAGGTCCAATCGCCATCAGTACGCCAGCGAATCGTTGAGAGGTTTTGGCTGATTTGATTCCAGCCGGGGCCGACAAAATCGACAAACTGAAGTTCAAATACGGGCCGCATTCCATAACAAGCCATACCGACCGCAACGCCCATAATGGTCGCTTCGGCCAAGGGAGCGTTGAAAACGCGTTCGGGGAATTGAGTCGATAAGTCGGCGGTCAATCGGAATACACCACCCTTGGGGTCTTCGATATCTTCGCCAAAAAATACGTATCGCTCATCGTTCGCCAAACCGTGTTTAAAGACGGCATTGATCGCGTCGACCATACGCCACTTGCGGCCACCTTCTAGCGGGGGTGACACGGCCGTGGGCAGTGGACCGAATAATTCGTCCATCAGTTGATCAGGTCGCGGGTCAGGTTCATTTTCGGCCGCAATGTATTCTGCGTCGACTTGGGCATTGATTCGCTCTTTTTCAGCATCCCATTCGGCTTGCGTCAATTCGCCAGCCGCGATCAGTTCGGCGGCCAATACATTGATGGGATCGCGCGTGAACATCAAGTCGATTTCTTCTTGGGGCCGGTACACGCGGTGGTCATCGCTGCTGGTATGACTGCACAACCGGTCGACTTCGCAAACCATCACCGTAGGGCCGCTACCCGAGCGGGCTTTGGCAATTGCCTCCACGGCGGCGTCATGAACGCGATCGGGATGGCGAGCGTCGACATACACGAGGCCCAATTGTTCGCCGTAAAGTCCGAGTTTAAACGGGTTGAACTTTTCGGTATTTGTACTGATGCCGTAATTGTTGTCTTCGACAATTAGGATAATTGGCAATTGGCGTTCGACGGCAAAAGCGATTGCTTCGAAAAATTCACCTTGTCGTGAAGCGGCGTCACCGACAGTGGCGACCACAATGTTTGATTTGCCTTGCATTTGCATGGCCCAAGCGACACCACATCCCGGCAATGCATTGGCGCCTGTGGGGGTAGGAACACTCCAAACGTTATGGGCACGAGATGAATAGTGGCCGGGCATTTGCCGGCCGCCGCTGGAAGTGTTCTTCTTAGCGAAATAGGTTCGAGCCACTTCCGCATTGGAAACTCCGCGCGACAAAACCAGCGCGCGATCGCGGTAATAGGGGAACAAATAATCGTCTGGTTGCATCAATTGGCCGATAACACCGAGCGGTTCATGGCCCATACCTGCAACCTGAAACCAACCTTTGCTTTGGCGGTGCAACACCCCTTCGCGGCGGTCGCCCTCGCGACTGAGGTACATCAACCGCAATAAATCGAGGCGGTTATAGGTCCGTTGGGCTTGCGATGTTGACATACTTGGTTCCCGATCGACTATGAAACGAAAAAACGCAATAGATTACGGCCGGTGCTGGCCCCCGATTCGACTCACAGTCCGGCCGAAAAAGGTGCAAAAATCCAGCGACTTTTGTGTCCGATTCAGCGTCAATTGTCAAGGTGGGGCTCAAAAAACAAAGACCGTTGACAAGCGGCAGTCGCAACCTAAAAGCCGGTAAAAAGGCTTAATTTTGACGATGAAACAAAGTGAATTAGCCGGTCAATAGACTCGGGTTACTTGCCTTTGAAATTGGCGGCCTGCCGCAAATGTTGACCGTAACTTTCCTAGATTAACGGCTATTGGATTCTTCGTCGTCTTCGATTTGACGCTGGCCAAATGGATTGCTTGGATTGGCGGACTTGAAATTGAGTTCGCCATGGATTCCCTTAGCGGTCGGCCGATTACTGGCTGAATCGACCGATGCTGTGTGTTCAAATGGGCGCGTTGTCGCCTTGCCATCTTCGTCCACATTGACCAACACGCGAATACGCTGTTCGACTTGAGCGAGGCTGCGGTGACAAAGTCGCAATTGTTCCACACCCACTTCATAGCGGCGAAGCGAATCGTCGAGCGTCAATTTTCCCGATTCCAGTTCGGCAATGATTGTCTGTAATTTGGCCAGAGATTCTTCGAAGCTGGGTATCGACTCATTTTCTGCCGCCATGTCAACATCGCTGTCGTTTAATTTCTTGCGTTTACCCATAACTAAGCCAAGATGTGATTGTAGTACAGAACTCAATCTTGGTATCTTAGCACAGTTGAATTGCGGCGCGTACGACGCCGGTCGATGAGGAGGAGTTTCCGCTGTAAGCCCCCCGGCAATTGGATCTAGGTTAATACTGAAATAATTGAAAACGATGTCTGGTTACGACTCTGGAAAACCGGTTTTTCGCGATACTTCCGAGGGTTTAGTGGTGCAGGTGTTGGCACAGCCTGGGTCGCGTACAAATTCAGTCCGGGGAATTGAACGCGACCGGCTCAAGATTTCCGTGACTCAGGTCGCCGAACGCGGTAAAGCGACGAAAGTGGTTTTAGCGGTTTTGGCTGATTTTTTGGACGTTCCCCGGGGCCAAATCGAGCTTATCAGTGGCGAGAGTCAACGGCACAAAGTTTTCTTGGTTCGTGGTGTCACGGCCACTCAATTTCAACAAGTGCTCGACCGAGCTTTTAGTGAATAATCGTCCACGACCGCGGACTATAGTCGGCCCCCAAAAACGAATTTTGCGTTTACAATGCCCATGAACTTTAGACGATCCGCGCGGTGTGACCAACCGCTAGGCGACGAACCAAAGAACGCGATTGATGATTGAAGGAAAGTTTCATGCCAAGTCTGGGCGTTAATATTGATCATGTGGCCACGATTCGACAAGCGCGGCGAACGAACGAGCCAGATCCGGTCTGGGCGGCCGCGATGGCGGAGCTCGGCGGCTGCGATCAGATTACCGTGCACCTGCGTGAAGATCGCCGTCATATTCAAGATCGCGATTTGCGTTTGCTCAAAGAGACGGTAAAGGTGCGATTGAACTTAGAATGTGCATGTGTGGCCGAGATGATTGCAATCGCTTGTCAGATGAAGCCCAGCCAAGTTTGTTTGGTGCCGGAAAAGCGTGAAGAGGTGACGACGGAAGGTGGGTTGAATGTTGCCGGTAATCTCGATGTGGTAACCGATTGTGTCAAGCAATTGCAGCAATCGGGAATTAAGGTGAGCCTATTTATTGATCCGGATCAATTGCAACTCGATGCGGCCGCGATGACAGGGGCTGAGATCGTTGAGCTTCACACTGGGACCTATGCACATGCCTGGATGTCCGCTGAACAAGAAAAACGATGGCAACAAATTATCGACGGTGTGGCCTATGCGCGGCAACTCGGATTTACAGTCGACGCCGGGCATGGACTGACCTATACCAATGTCGAACCGATTGCCCGCATTGCTCAAATACATGAACTGAATATTGGCCACAGCATCGTTAGTCGGGCGATTTTTACGGGATTAACCGAAGCTGTACGGGAAATGAAATCGATACTTAATCGTTGTTCAACTGCGTCATTATCACCTTCAGGTAGTTAGTTTCAGGAATTGCTGGGTGCACCGGATGGTCCGCGGATTGGCCGCGGATTTCAGCAATTCGAACATGGCGACCAGCGCTGCGACCCGCATGTTGCAAAATAGTTAACAGCTCGGTCGTGGGCAGATGGTACGAGCAGGAACAGCTTATTAACCATCCGCCGGGTGCAACAAGTTTGGCAGCCAAGCGATTCAATTGGTAATAGCTCTGTAATCCGGCTTCGAAATCTTTTTTCTTTTTGATCAGCGCTGGCGGATCGAGAATGACGGTATCAAAGGTTCGCGTGCCGATCAGCGATTTTAGGAAAGGCGTTACGTCGGCTTGTTGAGTGTCAATCGCCACTTGGTTCAGAGATGCATTGCGCTGAGCCTGTGCCAATGCTGATTCCGAGCGATCGACGCATAAAGCTGAATTTGCACCCGATCGCATCGCTTGGATTCCCCAAGCGCCCGCAAAACAAAACAGATCCAGAACGTTTCCTAGAGATTGTAGACGTTGGAGTTGTTGCCGGTTATCGCGTTGATCGAAGTACCAACCGGTTTTTTGGTTATCGACGAGTTGGGTTTCAAAGTGCGCGTCACCTTCGAAGACTGTCGTCGGACCTGACGAGTCGCCCCATAACTCGGCACCCGTCGTTGGGAGATGTTCTTGTTCGCGGTAAGTGCCCTCAAAGTCGATGACGTAGCCGCGGACAAAATCAAATGTTTTCAAAGCGGCGCGAAGCAAAGGCAACAGTTGGTACATCCCAGCGGTAAGTATTTGAATTGATAATCGATCGTTAAAGCGGTCGATAATCAAGCCCGGCAATTGATCGGATTCCCCATAGACCCAGCGGTAGTACGGACGGTTATACAATGAGTCGCGATATTGAAGCGCTTCTTGCAGCCGGCCGCGCATCCAGGCAACACTTACGGCCGCCGAGTCGTTGCGACCGATGATTCTCGCCGCAATTAACGAATGTGGGTTGTAATAGGCAACGGCTAAAAATTTACCGCGATAGTCAACCAAACGCACGGGTTCACCGGGAACGAGTCCCGGTGGATTGGCGGTGCCGGGAGCAATTTCATTGCTAAAGACCCAGGCGTGACCTTGCAGGACGCGTCGTTCGCAGCCTTTACGTAATTGCACCAAGCGAGCGGCCGAAAACAACGGTTCTGTTTCGGCGGTTGCGGAATCTTGGGCGACTAAATCAGAATCGGACACCATTTTCACTTGCTAACTGTTGGAACGTCGCCGACAAGGCCGCGTCGCGATCGATCGCACTCGGGCATTTGCCAAGCATTTTGCCAAACCGTACAATGGTGCCAAACGATGACCGACGACACAAGGAGTTGACACCGATGTCTGCAAAGAATCTGCTCGATCAATTGATACAATCCAGTAGACAAGTTTGGCAACAAGGCCGACAAATGGCTGAAAAAGGGCTCAACTTACCGGCCTCAGGACCGGAGCGGCAGTCATCGGTTGCAAATCTCCAAAAAGGAGCAATTATGGGTGGTATTTTGGGTTTATTGCTTGGATCGCGGGCGGGCCGTCGAATCGGCACGAGCGGTTTGAAGTTGGGTGCACTGGCCGCTATTGGGACCATTGGTTACCAAGCCTACAAGAATTGGCAAGCGAAAAATACGAATGGAAAAATAGTTCCGGCGACCGAACCAACACAACTTGAATCGACCGCAACCTTAACGAATCAAATACCCGTTGCCGAACATGTTCCCAATCAACAGGTTCCCGGCGGGTTCACCCATGAATTAGAGGGTGTTGAGGCGGATCGACGCAGTCAATTGCTTTTACGTGCAATGGTCGGTGCGGCGAAAGCTGACGGACATCTCGACGAGCAAGAACGCCAGCGAATATTGAATCAAATCAAGGAATTGAATCTTGATCCAGATACCACTCAGTTGTTGCAAGTGGAAATCGACCGTCCGATCGACGTCGCAGCGTTGGCTCGTGAAGTCAATTCGTTGCCCGCGCGAATTGAAACCTATTTGGCCTCAGCGTTTGTGATCGATATCGACAATCCGTCGGAACGCGAGTATCTGAACCGTTTGGCGGAATCGTTAGGACTCGACCGCGAGTTGGCAAAGAGTATTGAGGCAGAACTGAACGACTAATGCCGCGACCCACAACAGGACCTGCGCCGCGACCAGATGGATCGCGTGTAGCACATGTAACCGCAAAACAATCTGACAAGCCGCTTTCTGCGGCAATGAAGCAGTTGATGCTCGATCTCAGTTGGTCGGAGATACGGCGGCTGATTACCAAGCGTTATGTGCAAATCAATGGTAATATCTGTGTCAGCGAATCGCGGCGGGTGCAGGAACTCGATGTTATCAAAGTGCTTGGCGAAGCGGCGCAACCGCTACCGACGGCGAAAGACATTCGCATCGTCCATTTAGATGCGCATTTGGTTGTCGTGGAAAAACCACCGTTGATTACATCAGTGCGGCATGCCGCTGAAGCGAGAGCTCATCGGCACGATCGGACAAAACGTCGGCAACATCAACCAACTTTGGACGAATTGTTGCCAGAGGCGATTCAGAATTATTTTCGGCCACCGCATGATGCCGTTAACGTATCGCGTAAATCCAATCGCGGAAACGAATTGTCACGGCGCGGTTTGCCGTCAACGCAATCGCGAGTAGCGCAGACGCCAATCTATCCGGTGCATCGACTTGATCGCGAGACGAGCGGACTGATGGTGTTCGCGAGAACTCGGCCGGCCGAGCAAGGGTTGATTAGCCAATTTGCTGCTCACACGATTGAGCGAGCTTACTGGGCGGTGGCTCACGGCGACGTAGCGGCGCAAACGATTGATACGGAACTGGTTAGAGATCGAGGGGATGGGCAGCGCGGCAGCACTCAAGACGAAGGTGGTGGGAAGCGTTCGATAACCCACATTAAGCCCGTTAAGCAAATAGGAAAGTACACGTTGGTCGAATGTCGATTGGAAACGGGCCGAACGCATCAAATTCGCATACATTTGTCGGAGGCTGGACATCCGCTGTGTGGCGAGCGGACTTATGTTTTGTCACGCGATGGTCACGCGCGAGTTGATGACAGCCGTGCGCCGCGGGTGGCGCTCCATGCGCGAGTGCTGGGGTTTCGTCACCCCGTTTCAGGCGAGAGTTTGAGATTTGAAAGCGCTTGGCCGAAAGATTTGGACAAGTGGCTTAATCGATTTTCTAAGCCGACTAAAGAATCGGGAGCGGAAGTGCCGAGAACAGCTCGCGGTAATGTTGATGGTCCGAAAAAACGAAAAAGTAAAAACTGATCTATTGTATCTGCTGCTGTCTTCCGCGGCAGGATGCGTTCGGATTCTAACTGTCAAACTTTCCACTCTGCTTGCGAGGCGGTCGTCCAGCTCTTTCCAGAATGGTTTTTTTGTTTAGTTTTTGGGTTTATCGCCGCAACTAGTTAAGTCGAAGCTGGGCTCGTGCGGAAACTCAAATGTGCCTGCCGGTGAAACACCGGCAGCCACGCCGAAACACCGGCAGCCACGACCGCTCCGTGTTTAGGCGGCCCGCTGCAAAGCTGGGCGAATGCGACTAGCCAATTGTTCGACTTCGACTCGAGTTAGTATCTGATATCGAAGTTCGCCGGATCCCAAATGACGCAAATAAAGCTTGCCGTTCTCGGTAAGCATCCTTGGCAGGAAAAACCAACAGTTTTCAAATTCCGAGGATGTGGTTGGATTCGTGACCACTAAGAAATCGACGGCCCCAATTTGGTTTGCTTGGCGCGTAATTGTCGTTTGACATTCACCTGGCAAAACGCGGACTTTGGCGCCCGTAGTCGACAGAAGGCGATGGGCATCTCGGAGCGTTAACCCGGCGATCGGTTTTTCGCGTCCTTCGAATAAGTCAATTCCTTGATAACGAACCTCATTGGCTGTCGATTGTTGGGCAATTTGAATGAGTGTCTGAGTTCGCGCAAGGCTTGCCATGCCGATTTCAACGATCGATTGCGGTTTATCCTTAATCGCGCGTTTGTAGAGAACGCGATCCTCAGCGGGTTTAGAAAATAGGCACAGCGACCACAATCGCAGCTTGGACAACTTCTTCATCGCCAGACACCCCAGGGCAAATGACGGACACCTTAATTGGAATAATCGTTATATTCTTTTCGACCGGATATCGGGATGAAAATTACCATCGCAGACTTAGTCGTTAAATAGCCCGCAGCTTTCCCAGTTTCTCGAGGCGGGTTGTCTATGCAATCGGTAGTTTGGGAAGTATTGGTGAAATCGGAATGGCTAAGACTGCATAAATGTAAAAAAACCTGGATCCGGCTCAAGTTGGTCAACGTATAGTTTCGCGAGCATAAGACCTGCGCCGAAGGACCCCGGTGCAAGACACAAAACCACTGATGGTTGCACCCTTAGCGATGCAACGAGGTGACTATGGTTCGCCCAACCATAGCCGAACGACTCGCGCGGCACTGCCGCATTGAACGATTTGAAGAAAAACTCGCGCTGACCGCTGATGCTTTGATAGAGCCTCAAGTGATGGCTCAGGAGTTTCCTAGTGAAATTTCCCCTCAAGTTGAGTTGTCATCGTTCGCGAATTCGGCAACGGATCTCGCGTCGATTCGCGAGCAGTATCAATTTGATGGACGCGGTCAAACCGTGGCCGTTATCGATTCCGGAATTGCTTGGGATCACTATGCGCTGGGAGGTGGTTTTGGTGCTGGCCACCGTGTTGTTGGCGGTTGGGACTTTGCCGAAAACGACGCTAACCCTTATGACGATGGCCCTGCCGGTTTTCATGGAACTCACGTCAGCGGCATTATTGGCAGCAGTGATTCCAAATATACCGGCGTGGCACCGGGTGCCGATTTAGTAGCCCTTCGGGTCTTCAACGATCAAGGTAGCGGCAATTTGGAGTGGGTGTCTCAAGCGCTGCAGTGGGTTCATGACAATCGCAATTCGTTTGAGAATCCAATCACCACCGTCAATCTGTCTTTGGGTTCGGATTGGAACGCGACAACTTTGCCCGGCTGGGCGTCGCTGGAATCAAAACTTGCTCAACTAAAGGCCGATGGAATATTTATCAGTGTTGCCGCGGGCAATGCATTTCAAAACTACCAGGCGGTTGGTTTGAGTTACCCGGCTGTTAGTAGTCATGTAGTACCTGTCGCCAGCCATGGTGCGGATGGAAGCCTCAGTGATTTCAGTCAACGAAGTGATCGCGTACTCGTTGCACCAGGTGAAGCGATCAAGAGCACAGTCCCGAATCACCTGTTTGGTGGAACACAAACCAATCAGTTTTTAGGTGCATCGGGAACCAGTATGGCGGCACCCTATGTAGCTGGCGTCAGTATGCTGCTGCGTGATGCCTATGAGTTCATGGGTCAAAACTGGGTGACTCAGGATCAACTCTTGGCAACATTGTCCCAAACGGCTGATCGCGTCTGGGATGCTGCCACCAACGCTTGGTACAACCATGTCGACGTTGCTCAAGCACTGGGTGCGGTCATTCCCGATAACCAAAGCGGTACATGGAATCAAGGACAAGCACTAGGGCACTTAAAAAACGGTCAGCAAATTTCGGGCATCATTGGAACCGTAGGTGATGTCGATGTATTTGCATTTACCGCAGCCACAACAGGTCGTGTGACCTTTACCTTCCAGTCGAGCCACGACTTGTTGCCGCTGGTGAAACTGTATGGCGGTCAAGCCAATTGGTCGGACAATCAATTAATGCTGGATGTTGTCGCGGGACAGCGGTATCAATTCTCTGTCGAAACCGCGGACGGAACGGGCCATTATCAAATCAATACCAAGATTCAGTCGGGAATTCAGGCAACGGACTGGGGACGTACCCTTTTGACCGAGAAATCCGGAGTCGCTTTGGCCGGCAATTCCCTGTTTCGCTTGACGGCGGGACGCGACGGACAGTTGACCGTGTTGGCCAGTATGCAAACGGGACAAGCTCAATTTTCACTGTTGGATGAAAACCAACGCGTGATCGCGAACCCCACACAAACTTTTGATGGCCAATGGCGATTAGAGGCTACACTTCGAGAGGGCGATGTTGTTTTTTTGCAAGCAATTGGACAAGGCGTGGCAAATTTCCGAGTTGCGAATTTGGTTAACTTGGATGCCGGACAGCTAACGATCCATGGTACACATGGAAACGATTCAGTTACGGTCACGTTGGGTGAGCAATACCGAGTTGCCATCAACCAATTCAACTATCAATTTCATCAGTCCACCGTAACTAATTTGCAACTCAATGGCCATCAAGGCTTTGATCAAGTCCAAATCAAATTAAGTGATCTCGATGACAACATTCGCTTGGGCAGTCAAAGTCTATCGATTGATTGCGGATTAACGCGGATAGCTGGCGGGCAATTTGAAGTAATATCCGTCGATGCGGGTGGTGGGGTCAATCGGACTCAGATTCAGGGATCCTCGCAGAATGATTCTCTGGAGGTGGCGCCCCGATACGTGACTGGGAAAATCGCAGGCAATCAGGTACTGGTAACGCAAACTACACAAATAACTGCCTTCGGGCATCAGGGTGTCGACACGATTCGATTTTTAGATTCTCAAGGTGCCGACCAATTCTCGCGATTTGGCGACCGCGCACAAATGCAAGGCACTGGATTTATCCATGTAGGCATTGGTTTTGAGGTTTATGAAGCGATATCACGTTTTGGAATTGACACGGCACAACTGGTAGACTCGGAGCTAACCGATCAGGTAGCTATGTATGCCGACCAATCGTCCATGTCGAACCAAAATTGGTCCGTAATCGTGAAAGGATTTGATCGTGTCAACGCAGTTTCCAAATCCGGGGGGCAAGATAGTGTGACGCTGTACGGATCTACGGGCAATGATCGAATCCTTGATGACGGCTCAGGGCTAACGTTGACAGCCTCAAGCGGAGAGGTCAATCGCGCTGTGGGTTTTTCGACGACTCAAGTATTTGGTCGCGGAGGAGTCGATTCAGCTGTCTTGGTCGGGACTCAATTTGCCGAAAAACTTTTCGCCAACGATCGCTGGACGCAGTTGCAAACACAATCGCGGACGATAACTCTGAATGGAATTTTGCGTACCGACTTCGATGGCCGTGGCGGCATCGACGAACTTGTTTTTTCTGAATTTGGTCAAGCCGATGAACTGGTGGGGAACCAACACCAAGCTACGGCGCGATACGCCTACCGTGAAATTACCGCGCGTGGTTTCGAGTTTCTGGAGGCCAAGACAAAAACGGCGGACAGCTCCCAGTACGAACTGCAAGCCGTCGACTACTTGTTCATGTTGGACGGCCAGTGGCAAGCTAAATGATAATTGGCAAACCGAAATGTTTGCACGAACCTCGCGAACCGTTTATCGTTTTTTAGTCGCAACGGGCTTCGTGACGACGCGACTCTTTTTGCCAGCGCGTGTGCGTTTGCTTTCTAGTTCTTTCTGCAGATTTTCGGCAATATCGCGTTTTCGCGGTCGCGGGACACAAACGACCAACATGCCCAAAAAGATCAGGCCAATCACCAAGCCATAGGCTAGGCCATATTCAGTTTGAATCATTGTGGGGCTCTCAAGAGATCGGATTCTGTTTGCTGCAATCTAGGGACCATTATAATTCAAGCCCAAACCGTTTCAATGCGATTGTTGAATTCGCTCACGCAAGGCTGCGGCCAACGATGAATGGTTTTCGTCTAACGTTACCAATTGTTGTTCGCCGGTTCCTAACCATTTAACTTGGATCTGCTGTTGCTGCAATTCATTTTCCCCCATCAGGAGTGCGGCGGAAAAACCGCGACGGTCGGCATATTTGAATTGTTGCCCAAGTTTTGCCGTGACCGGAAAAACCTCAACGCCAAAATTCGCCAAGCGCAAGTTCTTGGCGATTTTCAAGTATTCCGGAAGCAATTTAAGATCGAATAAAACGATCAGTACATCGGCCGGAGTTTTACCGGTGGGTAACAACTTTAGTTGTTCCATGGCGGCCAGCAATCGATCAAGACCCAGAGATGCGCCAATTCCTGGTAACTCTTCGCGCGTATAAAGTCCGGCTAAATTATCGTAACGACCACCCGAGCAGATGCTGCCAATTCCTGGCAAGTCCGTAAGAAATGTTTCAAAAATCGAACCTGTATAGTAATCGAGTCCCCGGGCAATGGATACGTCGATTCCCAGATGTTCATCAGAAATTCCGACGGCCGCGACCGCTGTCGTAATCTGCCGTAGTTCCTCAAATCCCGACTCAGCGATGGGGTTGCCATTACACAACTGACCAAGCTGCTCCAATATTCGTTGATTATCACCTGGGTGATGGCCGCTAGTGAACTTGGTTAACTGCAGGACTTGGTCGATAACTGATTCACTGGCCCCGGTCACGGATTGCATTTCGGACCGCACTGCGTCCCGCCCGACTTTTCCAAGTTTGTCTAAAGCGCGAAGGACGGCCACACTGTGTTCGCGGAGTGAAAACTTTTCTAACAAGCCGTTTAAGATTTTTCGATTGTTTAATCGGATTTGGAATCTCTGGAATCCGATGGCCCGCAGTAAGTCAAAAATCACGAGAACGGTTTCGATGTCGCTGGCAATCGAGGTTTTGCCAATAGTATCGAAGTCGCATTGCATAAAC
>JBGSMY010000001.1:0-3413 GCA_041739975.1 Pirellulaceae bacterium | reverse complement strand
TCAGCGCCATCCAGCCAACCAGCGAGGAACCTAGCGCAGCAGCAATCGTTACCCTCAGTTCCCAATGTGCCAAGCGCACAGGCACCCGATACCACAATATTTCGCGAGCGCGTGTTGGCAATCCGCGATGCCATAACCGCTAAGCAATTGACCAATGTTTCACCCTCGGTTGAGGTCGATGAAAGTACTGGCGATATCCCCTTGCCAGCCAAATGGCCACTTCGCGATGTGAATATCGCTGGGCAAGGTTTGTCGGGGGATGTTTCCGTGTTCGCTAATTACAGCATAGTGCCCGTTGTAATGTTTTACCAAGATGTTTCTAACGCTATCGAGTCAAATTCCATTCAGGAGTAAATAGATGTTACGGATCGAATGTTCAAGTTCCAAACGATATGTCGAACGCACGAAATCTTACTTTTGTCTAAGGCGATATTCAGCCGTGACGGTTTGTATCGCGTTGATAATTGAAGCGTTGGCGTGTTGCCCAGTGAGCGCACAAGTGGATCCGGCCCAAGAGCCAGCGAACTTGCGTGTCTACGCCTTGAAATACGTCTCATCCGAGCTGGCTGTCCAAGTGATATCGAGCGCTGCAGAGACCTCAGGCGTTAGTGATAAGTTGCGTATGACGGCCGAAAGTAGGACTAACTCGATAATAATTTTTGGTTCCGAGTCGGATCACAAAATTGTTGCGAGTATCCTTACAATCCTCGACACACAGGCAACCAATACCGAATTGCCGGAAAAAGTCGAAGCCTTAACGGCACATACGTTGTCGTGTGTGTTGATCGTTGAACGCAAAGCTGACTTGCGACTTGCCGATTCGATTAGCCCAACTGCGGAAACTATCAAGAAGATTTTGAGTGACATGGAAGCGAAAATTCCTGAATCAAAATTGCAAGACCCTGTTGTTGCCATTTCACTGGCAACTCAAGTCTCGCCCCGATTGTTACCCAACTCGCAGACTATTGCTAAAAATAATCCTCAACCGGAAATTGTAAAAATGAACGCAGGTCGTTTTCAACTCAAAGGAACTTCCAAAGAAGGAGCGCGTGGCCTGGAAATCGAAGGCAGCTTAGTGGGGCAAAACGGGCAGTTCCTTTTTAGTGGCCAAACGGTAATTCAAATCGAACGACCTGCCGCCACGGAGGGGCAACCGCCGCGAACGGAAGTTGCTAAGTTGTCGACCGATGTTGTATTGCAACGCAATCACCCTGTCGTGCTTTCGTTGACAGCACTCGATGGACAAAAATGTCTGGTAGTGTTGGAATTGCAATAACGGCACACTATGTGGCAGGCTTCAGGAATTATAAATTAGGGATCCGGGCTTCAAGAACCAAGTGCCTGAAGCCTGAGTCCTGTCTTGAAGCCTGCCAATTACCACCAGACGGAGATAACGGCGATGGCCAGCATAGCGGCGGCGCAAACGGTTTTGCCGAGGGTACCCAAAATGCGCCCAACCATCGCCGCGCCGCCCACTTGGACGGACTGTTCCCAGTGACGTCCGGCCCATTTTTCACCCAAAACCGCCCCAATCCCGGCACCCAACCCACCAAACAACAATGCCGCAACCAAACTACCAACAATCGGGATAGGCAGTCCCACAAATACTCCCACGATCGCACCAGCCAACGAACCTACGATCGACAAAAATCCAGCCCGATAAGAACCTTTGAGTTTGCCCACTCCCAACACGCTCGCGATAAATTCCAATAATTCTCCCAATAGTGCCAACGCCAAAAGACCGCCCACGACAGGCCATGTAACGGCTGCAAAACTAGTACTGGGTATCAACCAAGCCATCAAGGCAACTGCGATTACCAGAGCCCAGGTACCCGGTAGCCCCAAGACAGCGGCAATCCAAAAAATAAAAAACAACACCGTCATCGTCAGCGAAATAATTATCGCGAGCCAAGTAGCCATTTCGCTCCCATTCGATTAATAACGTTCGATTTCTATCGGTGTCGCTCGCCATAAAAAAACTGTTCTAAACGCTTATGGCTGATAACCTCAGCTGCCTGCATAACGCCTTAGAATTCCGAATTTAATTTCTGGCTGGTTTTCAAATCTTTGTGACTTGGCCACAGCTCCGAATTTAACTTCCCGCTAAATTGGACTGAAACGCTTAACCTAGACCCTGGCAGCCGTTCATTCCACACTGCGGTCGCCCACACATTCCGGGCATTGGCTGTTCTGAAATTGGCCCAACTCCTCCACTGCGACTCGGCGCAGACACGACGCTTAACTTCTTACTCAGCGCATTGGAATCGCATTGCGGACACCGTGGCCGCTCCGTTCCTCGCACGAGTAGTTCGCAATCCTGTTGACACTTCTGACAATGATATTCGTACAATGGCATGCGATCTTGCTCTCCGGGTTTTCGTTCAGACACAGTTATCGCCAGCGATACAATTTGCGACGGCGACCGGGGACATGTCACTGTTATCCCTTGGTACTAACACGTATTATAACGGTTGTATTTATTACGGCGATGGTGAATTGGCCATCGAATTCTAGTCGGCAGCGACGTGCAGCGACGGCCCGTTTCGGACAGCGGCGTATACCGCCGAGCAGCCACATGCGGTCATCACCCGTTCAATAATGGGTATTTAATACCGTTAACACACATATCCCAAGCCTATCACTCGATCCGAGGAAACTATGAAACACGTATTCTGGAACAACCAACATTGGTTATGGACAAGTTCGATATTACTGTGTTGTCTTGTCGTTAACCAAATGTCAGTCGACCGTTCAATCTCCGGCGCCATTTAGACTTCAATTCAAACAACAACGCCTATCGATGATCCGGATATTGAAGCTCGTTTGTTGGAACTGGGGATTAGCTTGCCCACCCCAGGAGCCCCGATCGCCGTCTTTAAACGTGTCGTGATCAGCGATCGATTGATTTTTGTTTCGGGCCATTTGCCTTTAGACCAACAGGGGCAAGTCATCATGGGTAAGCTGGGCGATACGATAAACGTTGCCGACGGTGCGGCGGCAGCTCGCCAGTGCGGAATCGGAATCTTGGGTTCACTTAAAAGCGAGCTTGGCTCGTTAAACCGAATTGGCCGAGTGCTCAAAACTACAGGCATGGTCAATTCCACAGCGGATTTTACCGAACATCCGAGTGTAATTAATGGATGCAGTGAATTGTTTCGCGATCTCTGGGGGCCGGAGTTTGGGCTGGGTGCTCGTGCGGCCGTTGGTATGAGTTCTTTGCCTCGCGGCGCTTGCGTTGAAATTGAGATGGTTCTGGAATTGAAGTGACGCATTGTTTGTACTGGGCAGATGTGGCTGCCGGTGTTTCATCGGCAGCCTCGAGCTGATTTTGAATCTGTCAAACTTGCTCGCTGCCCACGGAGCTGGCAGGCGTGGCCGGCGTGGCTGCCGGTGTTTCACCGGCAGCCTCGATC
>JBGSMY010000367.1:0-12531 GCA_041739975.1 Pirellulaceae bacterium | reverse complement strand
CGCCGATAATGATGGCGACGAAGACTTACTGATGGCAAATGGCCACATCCACGACAACGTCGAGTCGTTTTCTCAAGATGTCCCGTTCGCACAGACTAATACGTTGTTTGAGGCGATCGGCCAAGGAAAATTTAAAGACGTGACCGCCCAGGCAGGGCCAGCATTGGCGGATGTCCAGGTTAGTCGCGGCTCGGCAATCGCAGACTTTAATGGAGATGGACGACAAGATTTTGTCGTGGCCAACAATCGCGGCTCACTGCAAATTGCATTTAATCAAAGTCAATCCGATCATCATTTTATAACTTTTCGACTCGAAGGTATCACGACCAATCGCTCAGCGGTTGGGACAAAAATTATCGTGCAAACACCACAGCAATCTTTTACTCGCGAATTGTTAGGCGCGACTAGCTATCTGGCGGCCAGTGAATCTGTGATCCATTTTGGCCTCGGTTCTGCGCGTGAGATTCAGTCGATTTCAATTGTTTGGCCGGGCCAACCTCAACAAGATCTGGGACCCGTCGCGGTTGATCAACACTATTTTGTTCGCCAGGGGCAGCCCGCAGTCGGATATCGACCAGGAAAACTAACAGCACAGTAATCATCCATTCTCATCTCAAATTTTTTATCCACCAACTCAAATGTCCAAACCTAAAAATAATTTTGTTAGTCTTATAGCGTTGGTGGCTGTTATTATCATTTTTTTTGGTGTAATGGTTTGGCTAATGCTCGATCTGGCAACGGTTGGTCGAGATCCCGATCCTTTGACCACAGTTCCTCCTCAACCGGGCACAACCAAACCCGAAACGATAATTTTGCCAAATTATGAGTTGCCGGTTGTTAACAAATTGGAAACAAAACTCAAGCTTGTGGACACCACAGTAGCCGCCAATTTTTCCTTCAATCATCAGGCAAATTACACTCCCGAGAAGTATCTTCCTGAAATCATGAGCGGCGGAGTGTTGGTCGCGGATTTTAACGGCGATGGAGCTGGTGATGTGTGGTGCATCAATGGAGGACGGGTTTCTCAGGAAAGTCAACGCCCCGACGACTGCTCCGATCGTTTGTTCCTAAATGATGGAAATGGCCGGTTTACCGACGTCACCGAATCTTGGGGCCTAAAAACGCTTTGTACCGGCTACGGCATGGGCGGGGCGATCGGCGATTTTGACAACGATGGCCGGCCCGATGTATTTCTAACCAGTTGGATGGGTGGCGATCGTTTGCTACACAATTTGGGAGACAAATTTGTCGATGTCACGGCCGCCGCTGGTTTAAACAAAAATACGACCTGGGGCACCAGCGCAGGTTTTTTTGACTACGATCGCGATGGCGATCTCGATTTGTATGTAGTTCGGTATGTTGACTATACCCTGGCCAACGCCTTTCGCTGCTATGTCAACAACATTCATGTTTATTGCGCGCCGCTGTATACGGGCGTTCCCGACCAACTATTTCGCAACAACGGCGATGGCACGTTCACGGATGTAGCCGATCAGGCATTTCCCGCCGAAACGCGAAAAATGAAAGCCGATAATGGTATCGAAGACCTCAATAAAAACAAAGGACTCGCTGTTGGATTGGGTGACGTCAATGGTGATAACTGGCCCGACATCTATGTTGCCAATGATATTTCTCGAAACATGCTCTATATCAATCGCCAAGACGGAACGTTTGATGAAATCGGACGTGAAGTGGGTGTCGCATACGGCGAAGATGGCAATGAACAATCGGGCATGGGTGTAGCCTTCAGCGATACCCAAGGGACCGGTCGCATCGACATCATTTGTACCAACTTTCAAAAAGAACCAACCAATCTTTATATTCAATCACCACAATTTGCCTTTGCCGATCGCTCCGACCAAAAGGGTATCGGCGCTTCGTCTCGCGCTCGACTGAGTTTTGGAAGCAACTATTTTGATGCCGATAATGACGGCGATGAAGATTTGATTGTGGCCAACGGTCACATCCACGACAACGTAGAAGTCTTTTCTTCCGACGTCACGTTTGCTCAAACCAATTCATTGTATGAGGCAACTGGCGAGGGAAAGTTTCAGGACGTCACCTCGATAGCCGGTGCAGCTTTGCAAGACAGCCAAGTTAGCCGCGGTTTGGCCATGATCGACTTCAATGGCGATGGATTAGTCGATTTTGTCGTGGCAAATAACAACGGAACATATCAATTGGCCCAAAACCAATCGGAAACCGCCGGCCGCTTCATCGCCTTACGTCTTGAGGGCCGCCAAGCGAATCGTTCGGCAATCGGCGCCAAAGTAAGTTGTCGCGTAGGCTCCCGAACCATTGTTCGTGAACTCTATGGTGCGGCCAGCTATATGGCAACTAACGAATTTATCGTGCACATCGGCGTCGGCGAGGCAGAAAATGTCGAGGAAATTCGCATCGAATGGCCCAGCAACGAAGTTCAGGTTTTGCCAGCTCTGGAAACCAATCGTTACTATCATGTGGTTGAAGGGCAAGACGCTAAAGCTTATGTACCGGGCAAACTGAATATTAACTCGCCAAACCCCTAGCTGTCAAACTTTCGCACCTAACAGCAAGTTGGCAGGAGCGAAAGTTTGAAGGCTAGAGCCCAGGAATCAACCCCATTCAAAACTCGAACTGAACTAAATCCTTAAATCACTTGCACCGTTGTCACACCATGGTGGTGATTGCCATACATATCGGTTTCTCGAACTTCGATTATGTGCGTGCCGACAGGTAAAGCAGTGGGTAATTTTTGTTTCCACAAGTGGAAACAAACACCAGGTTTTCCCAAGGGACGAAGTGGCAATTCGAGTTTCGCATCGCGCTCTTGAAGTCGAATCGAATAAGGTTCTACCTCGACCGAGTAGTCCATTGCGATCCAATTGTCGCTGTTGCCAATCCGCATTTCGACTTTAGAACGTTGAGTCCCGTTAAACACATTTGCATAAACTACGGTCGTGCGCAATTCTGCAAATTCGACTTCACGGGGAACATCGAGTCGCATCTGATAACCATCGGCATATTGAACCGAACGATAGCCATCGATATTAAATTGATTCCCGGAAAACTCAACCTCAACAAATCCCCTCGGCGTTCCGTCGGACATCGTGCCATGCGGAATACCATTAGCTTCGGCCGCTCCAGTAAACCAGCTGCCGCACAACGTCCCAGTAACAATGTGGTGAAGAGGCGCAGCGCCGTGCCAGCCATGTTCTGGCCCTAAAAACAGGTTTCCATGCCAATGCAGATGGGCCGAAAAAGTCAATAAATGCTCGCGTGCTCGAATTATTTCAAACAACGCCTCGCGATCGCCGGTTTCCAGCGATGGTTTAGACTCAACACCCGGATGAAGTGGTATATGCATCATCAGGACTACTAATTTATCCGCCGGCACATTCGCCAAATCATTTTTCACAAAATTCAGTTGACGTTGACCTAGCCAACCTCGATAACTTCCTTTCGAGCCCACAACCTGCGGATCGGGCTGAGTCCATTCAACATTGTCGAGTACGATAAAATGAACCGGCCCCCAGTCAAAAGCAAAATAAGACGCGCCAAATTGTTGCTTAAAACTATCGTGGGCATGCCGATTATCGGCATCATAATCCAGATCGTGATTGCCCAACACATTGAACCAAGGCAGTCCCACTAATCCCAGACTTTGAACCAATGGCGGATACAAACTTAAATTGTCAAACATAATATCGCCGAGACTTACGGCAAACGAGGCAGACGTCCCTTGCAATCGAGGTACTACCGTACGGGCAATATAATCAATCTCGCGGAGATCACGCGGCTGCGGATCTCCACAAATCACGGCGCGAAATGAATCGGGCTCTTCTTGAGGCATCAAGCCAAAATCGATGCTGGCCGGTAGATCTCCGGTTGCCGCCAGACCACCAAATCGAAGTTTTGGCGACCCTTGTGGCGCATATCGATAACTGTGCTGGGGCAATTGATGTTCGTTTACTGATACCATCCACCCCCGTGGTTTAATCACGAACAGCACATCCGTGAATTCGTCAACGGGCAACTCCCATTGCCCTTGTTCATCCGTCAATACGACCTGGTCACCATTGGAAACTGCAACATTGGCAATCCCAGGGTTGACCGCGCTGGGACGCCCACTGCCATCGCGATTGTGAAACACCGTTCCTCGTGCCGATTGCAACCCTGAGAAACGCCGATCGCTCAATCGAGGCAACCAAACCATTGCGCCCAGACCAGCACTCATTTGCAGAAAATGCCGACGATCGACCGTTGAGGTCTCAGCACCATTACATTCCGTGGAACTTAAATTGGTCGAATTCCCTGATTTGTTGGCATTGGCTTCAATGGGGTTCATCGGATTATGGCCCTTTCGAATGTACGAATCTCAATTGTTCGACTGACGATTGTACGAATCACAGTTCGCGAAATTCCAACTGGAGTTCATCGTAGCGCCAGACAGCAGCCTTCTCAACCCTGAAAACATAAATTCTTGATGAATTTAGGTCGTAGTTTTGATTGACAAACATCAACTGTTGGCTGCCAACTTGTTGATCATTTTGTCGGCATCTTTGGGCGCTCGTTTGCATTCCAGCAGGGCTGATAACACCAATGGGGCAACAATTGTTGCGTCCGATTCGATCACAAACATCGGCGTTTTTTCTGTCAGTTTATCCCAAGTAATTTTCTCATTGGGCGTTGCACCCGAGTACGATCCATAGGAAGTCGTCGAGTCCGAGATCTGACAAAAATAAGCCCACGGTTTGACTTTCTTTTGCAAATCGTACTTGAACGATGGAACGACACAGATGGGAAAGTCACCGGCAATTCCGCCACCGATTTGAAAAAAGCCTAGACCTGCGCCTTGCGACAACACGCCGTATTGGTCGTAGAATTCCGCCATGTATTCAATTCCCGACTTGACGATCGACGCCCCGCATTCACCGGTTTTAACATGAGACGCAAAAATATTTCCGAACGTCGAATCTTCATAGCCTGGCACGACCATCGGAATGTTGGCTTTAGCTGCGGCCAGCAACCAAGATTCTTCAGCGCTACCTTGATGCAGTTTGGCAGGCAATTTTTGAATTAACTCGTAAAAGTATTCATGCCAAAACCGACGAGTGCCCTCCTTGGTGGCCTTTTCCCACATTGGGACAATATATTTTTCAACGGCACGAAACGCCTCGTCTTCCGGAATGCTGGTATCCGTAACTCGACGCATGCGTTGCTTTAAAATCTTGGTATCGTCCGACTTAGTAAAGTACCGATATTCCGGAAAGTCTTTATAACTATCATTGGCAACCAAACGAAACAGTGATTCTTCTAAGTTGGCCCCGGTCGACGAGATGCCTTGAATCAACCCTTCGCGAATGGCCGGCGCAAGCGTAATCCCCAATTGAGCGGAAGACATTGCACCCGCCAAGGTCCAAAACATCTTTCCGCCATTTTGAATATGACGCCAATAGGCAACTAGCGCATCGCGAGCAACGCGGGCATTAAAATTCTTATAGTTTTTGAGGACAAATTCCAAAACAGGCAGCGACGACATGGATATTGCTTTTCCTTAACTAAGATAATGTTCGTGCTCCCGATTCCCAACAGCGGTTGGCCCGGGCGGCGCGGCAATTTATTCTAAGCCAATCGTCAGCGTTTCAACAGGTGACCCGGCCACCCCATCGCGGCGACATTCAACGCCAATTCGAACAAAATAAAAACGCCCCTTGTCGGCATATTCTCAATTGCCAAGGCTGGCGCGATGGATTTTCCCGTCTTGTGTTCCCAGAAATAATTGGCCTCGCCACACCGCCAAACAGCTTGGCTGCATCTGATTTAAATCCATTGCTAATTCCGTCTTTTCTGATCGCGCCATGTCCCATCGCCTGACGCTATACGTTTCTGGAGATTTCCCTTCGGCCACCAAAAACAGCCATCGCTGATCGGATTCCCAACAGGCGTCAATGACTCGTCCGGTGCACCAGTTTTCCAACTCACGAAAACCATTGGCTTGGGCCAAAAACGCGTTCGTACGCTGCTCATTATTCGGATCGCGGCTAATGACAAGACCTAAATCGTCTCGCAGGTTCCACGTGCGCACAACGATCTGCTCCGCAATTTTTCCGTCTGTGGCCAGCGTAAGTGGAGTATAGTGTGCTCCCAGTTTTTTGAGGTGTTGGGGTTGTCGTGGCTTTTGCGCGGCATACGGGTTAATAAAACCGAATGCGAACAACGTTTTTTCGACGGCCAATAAATGGCGATATCGAGTGTCGGTTTTACCTAGTTCCGGACAAACCTCACGATAAGCCACCTCAAACGTCTGGCCCCCATCGACACTTTTCCAAAGATACCGGAATACTTTTCCTTCGTCCCATTCCGCTCGGTTCGCCGCGCCTGACCCCACGGCAAATAGTTCGCCATCGCAAGCGGCCAAATCGTGAACGTGTTCCCCTCCGGGAATGGATCGGAATTTCTCCCAAATCGGTGCGCCACTTTTAGTGGGCAGCAATCGAAAAAAATTGCCAGTGATTGGCGATGGTTCAGATTGCGATTGCGTCCACAATTCATCGTAATTGTTCGAATCGACACCGGCTTGGCAAATCATCCCCTCACAAATTCTAAAAGGTTCTATTTGTTCCTCACCGGTATCGAACACCGACCGCTGTGGAGCTCCTTGATTTTCGCCGCGCACGACGGCCGCCTTGTGTTTGGGTTGGTCGGGATCCGCAAAATAGCGAAATTCGATTACCATCGGCGTTCCTAGATTGCGGTTGCCGTCACCATACCCCATCCACAACTGATCTTGATGAACCTGCAGCGTTGTAATCGCGCTATTAAACTCAGTGAATTTCAATTCAATGGCCTGTTGTCGATAGTCTTCTATCGGCTGTGCCCAAAGTTGGGGTTCACGATAAGCCTGGGCCATGGTTTGTGAAGACTCATTCAAACCAATCGTTAGAGCGAAAACCACTATTCCATACCGAGCGTATTTCGACATGTCCGCTTTTCTGTGCCTTGAGGATCTGGGAAAATAGAGACAACGCCGATAGTGTATCAGCGCGAGCCAGCACTTATAATCCAAGAGGTCGGATCAATCGATGCCTCCCCGAGACTGGAATCCTTTAATTTTCGCTTTCAGCACATTGCTGTGGCTGGGAACTATCGCTGTTTGGATTTGCTTCCCGCAATTTCAACTTCTCAATGGCACCATCGTTCATCGTGGTTTCTGGTCCCAGCCACAAGAGAAAATCGTCACTGGCTGGGATCGGCTAACAGAGGAAGAAAAAAAGGACCTGCAAATGTCGCCTGCGGTTGAACGACAGTTACAAGAGATGCAAGAACAAAATAAACCGATTACTAGCCGCGCCAGCTGGCTGGGCTACCAAAAGCGGCCGGGACCTAATTCTCCTCCGCCCAGCGGCAAACGCTTTCCCCCCAATCCGCTACTCCATCTCGTCGTCGGCGTGGGCGTTGCTTATTTTGCATTGCTTAAGTATCGCGGAATTATTTGATCCGTCCTGACTCACATCAGTCGGAAATTGTCACCGCTGCAGTGTCCACTGCGGCAGTGCGTATTTCTCGCGAACTAGTTGCTGCGTCTCGCTCATAGGCCAATGGTCCTCACAACTGTCAACTTGCCACACTACTTTCAAGGCTTGGGTCAATGCACTTGCATCGATCGGCAAGTTAACCAAAAAATCGCGATGCGAGCGACCTCGACGATACTCGGGTTGCCGCGCAGGGCTACCCAAACATTGTGCAATCAGCTCTAAGTCAGATTGATACAAAAAAGTGCCATGGTATAAAAAACTATTGCGCAAACATCTCAAACTATTGCCGCTAAATTTCTTGCCTTGCCACACCAAATCACAAGTCCCCGCTAAGTGAGTGTCCAGCCCCAGCGCTCGGATGGCCATATTCTGTCGTTGCATGACAAATCGATGGGCAACATCCAACATTCGCAGCTCAGGATTCTGGTCATAGCTCAAAACCACTGCGTACATCAAACATCCCGGCCCCGCCATTACCGTGGCTCCGCCGCTAACACGACGCACAATTGGGATTTGCCGCTCAGCGCAAAACGGGCCATTTACTTCGTCATCGTGCGGTGAACTGCGACCAAGTACCACAAATGGCTGTGGCGACTCCCACACACGCAGACATTGCCAATCCAGCGAACCGCCCTGACGCTCAGCTCGCATTAATAAGGCTTCATCAAACGCCAAATTTTCAGCGGGCGTCGGCAGCGTTATTTCTAAATACTTCATTTGGCACTCTTTTAATTGGTGTCACTCATTAGTCGGATACCCCGGCTCTCCAAAGCCCTCAAATCGCTAGCGGCGAAAACGTTATCTGCACCACTTGGTCGACTACGCAATCCCAAGAAACGTACAAACTCTGCAATCGTTACAACTACCCAAATTCTCGAGTCCTCCTGATTTAACTACAACAAAAAATGTCGTCAACAGGAATGCACCCTTTGAAAACCACCGGAATATTTGGCAAACTTGGTACAAGCGTTCCGTTGCGACGGAATTCAGTGGCCCCACGGTGCCCATTGAACTAAAATAACAACAGGTTGACTTGCCTGTTGCCGCGAATTCAATCTAGTTCAGGAAACGAGCGTTATGAAGGTGATTCCATTGACTACTCGCACGATCATGGCTGTGTTCATCGGTCTCTATTGGAGCGCCTTTGGATTTGGTCAAACGAGTTATTTGCTGGTCCCCGAGACAGTGATTGAAGAACGTCCCGTCAAAAAATATCGGCTGGTCGATGAGACGAGCTTTACGACACAACGCGTGACGGAAAACCACGGCCTTTGGGTCAATGAAACTAGGGAACGTCGAACAACAGTCTTTAAGCCCGTCGAAAAAACTCGCATTCTTGAGCAAAAATTCTTGGTGCAAAAACCCATTGTGGAAACGAGTTACCGCGAGCGAGAAGTTTCCGAGACCGAATACGAAACCGTGACCGAAATGCGGGAAGAACAATATTATGTCGACAAACCTGTTGTGGAGACTCAGTATCGTGAGGAACAACACTTGGTTCGCAAGCCCGTTAATACAACCATCTATCAACCGGAAACCGTGGTAACTTACAAACCTGAGACGCAAGTCCAGTCTACTTATTCCGCCGGCGTGGCTCCCGTGACTCAGTCATATATGACTCCCGCAAACAATCAAACCCAGTTGCAGTGGCTATCACGCGGATATTATTTTGATCCACAAGTTGGTCAAATGGTCTATCGACGTCCCGGTTTTCATTGGGTTCAATCGCAATCGCCGGCAACCATTCAAAGCCAAACGACGTTCATGCCAGTTTTAGTCCCTCAACAAACACTGCAAACTAATTTAGTGCCGGAAGTTACTCAACAATACAAACCGGTTACTGTCACGCAATACCAGGATCAATACGAAACCCGTCGCGTTCCAATCCAAGTCCAGCGCACCGAACGTGTTTTGGAAAAGCGTTCCGTTCCGGTCACGGTCCAACGACCCGTGATTCGTACTCGAACCGAAAAGATTCCCGTGGAAACGGTGCGAATGGAAAACCAAGAGGTTGTCCAACGATCGCCATACACTGAAACTGTAATGGAAGCAGTGGAACAGGTTGAACCGTACACGGTTCAAGTTTACAAAGTCATTCCGGAAACAAAAGAATACCAAATCCCAATAAAGTCGCAGCGCTGGCAAGAGTATACGGAAATGGAACGCGTGTCTCGCGTCGTCTGGAAACGAGTCCCATTGGACGCCAATGGCAATCCGATACCGACGCCGCCGCAATCGATCGGCGAGTCAACCGTGATCGGCAGCCTCCGTCCCGTGGATTCAACTCTACCCGTAGACACTCAGCGTCAATATTATGGCAAACCTCTGCTGTTGGATTCCAAAATTATCGATCCCGCAAAAGAGAAGTCGATTCTAGTTCCGGAAACCGAAAAGTTGCTTGATGCAGCAACGACGAAACTTCGCGGCATCGACGAGGCTCTTGGTGATAAACCGGCCGACCGATCACCTGCACTCCAAGGCGCTCAACCCGGAAATCCACCTATCGAAGCGCCAGGCAAAAACGAGGACCCAAAACTCGAAGGCAGCCAGCGCTAAGCAATATTGCGCAAACCGACAAAGCGCTAATTGACAAAGCGCTAATTAGTGAGATCCGGTTACGATGACGACGATTGAGCTACCCCTGTTTGTTGCCAACCAGCCTCGCAAAACGAATCAATCTCTGGACGTCATCCAAAAGTACACAGGCCAAGTGGCGGCGCGCGTATGCCAAGCCGGCGAAATAGAAGTCCAAGAAGCATTGGCCGCAGCACACGCAACTCGCCAGGTCATGTCCAAATTGACTGCGGCGCAACGACAACAGATTTTGCGAAATTGTCAACAACGTCTTCGCGACCGCCGCGAACAATTTGCTGCGGTAATCTGTGATGAAGTGGGAAAGACGATTGTCGAAGCGCGAGCCGAAGTCGATCGCGCAATCGATACGTTTGGGATCACTGCGGACGAATGCAGTCGCGATCTTGGTACGCTGGTGGATTTAGGGGTTACCGATCGCGGGGCGAATTACTGGGGTGCGTACCGCCGCTTTCCCGTAGGGCCCGTTACCTTGATTGCTCCGTTCAACTTTCCTTTGAATTTGGCTGTCCACAAAATCGCTCCGGCTATCGCGGCAGGCTGCCCCTGGATACTTAAGCCGGCCTCAACGACCCCATGGAGCGCTCTTCTACTCGGCGAAATCTTGGCAGAATCCGCTTTACCCGCTGGCGCGTTTTCGATTTTACCCTGCACGCCTCAGCAGGCATCAGCTTTAATTGAAGATCCCCGTATCAAAAAAATTAGCTTTACCGGCTCACCGGCCGTTGGCTGGGAACTCAAAAATCGTTGTGGCCAGAAAAAAATCACACTGGAATTAGGAGGCAATGCAGCTTGCATCATCGAACCCGACGCGAACTTGGATGATGTTTGCCAACGCCTAGTCGTTGGATTGTTTAGCCAGTCTGGACAAAGTTGCATCAGCGTACAACGAGTCATGGTTCACGCATCGATCTTGAAACCATTGCACGAAAAGCTAATCGCATCGGCTGAAAAATTGATCGTTGGCGACCCACGAGATCCCAAGACGAATCTTGGTCCAATGATTAACCAGAGTGAAGCGGAACGCGTTGAATCCTGGGTCAATGAAGCCATTTCTGCCGGTGCGAGAGTTCTCATCGGCGGCAAACGAAACGGGGCGTTTTACTCGCCGACTCTTTTGGAAAATGTACCGACTCACTTGCGAGTTTACTGCCAAGAAATTTTTGGTCCGGTGGGGATCATCGAGTCGTATGAAGATTTCGATGACGCCTTAGCGCAGGTAAACGCCAGCGATTTTGGTTTACAAGCAGGCGTTTTCACCAACGATCTCCATCGCGCATATCGCGCCTGGGAAACGCTGGAGGTCGGTGGCGTCGTGATTAACGACATACCTTCCTGGCGAGGAGACAACATGCCTTACGGAGGCGTGAAGGCCAGCGGATTGGGCCGTGAAGGGCCGCGTTTTGCCATTAAAGAAATGACCGAAATTCGCAGCTTCGTTATCCGCCAACAAACCAGTTGACCAGCCAGCGGACAATTATAAATTGACCGTCCAGCCCAGCATCCATCCTCTTGAAATTTCCCGTAAAGCCGAGGTATTGACGCTCCAGGTTTACGATTTGGCGAAATCAAAGCCGATTTGTGCCGTCGCTAATTGTACTGCGTAAAGTCAGCAGTTAACATAAGTTCTTAGCATTCAACGATGATCTTTGCCGATATTAGCTTTCTGACCCGTTATGTTTCGCACCAACTCGAAAACAATGGACATCCATCATAAGACTTCAATTTGGTTGAGACGGCTTCGTCAATATTGGTTGACCAACTCCCGACAGCGAATGGCCAAAAGCTGTATAAGACCGTCAATTCAGTCGGCCACTTCCATTGGCCAACGGTTCGATTTTGGCGAATCTTTGGAGCCCCGATTACCCACAAGTGGAACGCTGGGGCCGACGCCAACTTCGTTCTCAGCTTCTTCGACTCCTGCGCTGGTGTCCGCATATTTTGTCGACACAACTTCGAGTTGTGCCAATCCACAAAACAAACACGACGACCAATTCCCACAGGCAACAGGGTTCGAGACGTCGAACAACGACAATAGCAATGACTTGAATCGACCCAAAAATTATCCGAATAACAACATTAACTTTCCGCAGTCCAATCGCCACACAGAGTTCGCCACGCAATTAAATAAGTACGATGATTTCAGCACGTTAGACAACGTGTGGGCAAACAAATTCGGGATGGCTTCAGATACCTTTTCTAAGCCGCTGAGAGGCGATAGTGATTTCGGTATTTTGGACGAGACGGAAACAGCAGTACGAGACTCGAACACAACTGTCTTGCAATGGAACTTCGCACTTTCACTAACCGGCATGGGACCTGCGCCGACCGGCACCGAATCTTCGGATGCACAACCAGCAGGGCAAATCAGTTTTATAGTTTGCGTAACATTTGAAATAAGAGCAAGGGCTTGGCTGAGTGT
>JBGSMY010000331.1:0-43861 GCA_041739975.1 Pirellulaceae bacterium | reverse complement strand
TCGAGTATTCTCAACCTCTTCGTCGCTCAACTCTCCGAATCGAGTACTCGCAAACCATTCGTCGCTCGACTCTCCGAGTCGATTACTCCAAGCAAATCGAGTTTTCCCAGCCAATCGAATTGTCGAGTCGCCGAACTGAATAGAGCCGAGCAACATCGCTTGGCTCACTCAGTGTCAGCATTCCAGTCATGCCTCAAACAAATCCGCTTAACAGATTGAAGAGTAGCGCCGGAAACCCAGGTGACTATCCAACTCAGTCACGTCCCGATCGCAGGGTCGTCTGGGAATGGAATAAACCACTGCTGCTTACCACAACCATCGTTTGCGTGGTTCTGCTCTCCGCCGTTTCCTCAATGTATTTCTGGCAATCTCGGCGACTAGCCTTGGGGCTGTTGCAGCGAGCTGAGGCCTCTGAACAGTCGGGCGAATTACAGGAACAAGCCCGCTGGTTGTCGCGGTACGTCAACTTGGTGCCCGACGACGTCAATGCGCAAATCACTTTAGCGCAAACCGTAGATTCGTTAGCGGACACGTCCGCCGATATTGATCGCGCTCGCCGTCAATTGTCGGTAGCGCTGGCCGCTTGCGGCGAAAGCGCGATCTTCGAAGAGCAAAAGAAGAATCTACGTGGACTGCTAATCAAACGGTTGTTACAGCTTGGACCGTTATGGGCGATCGAGGCCGAGAAACAGGTCTTAGCACTCAACGCGGAGTCAGGTGATGCTGAAGCGACCAAATGGTTAACTCAGTCCGTCGTCGCACAACAGATTGATTCCAAATTTGAACCTCGCGATGCGAACGAATTTGATCGTGAAAGTAACTACTGGCAATGGTTCGCCTCGCAGCCTCCCGGCGAAATGCTAATTCTAGCCTTGGAAGTGAATCCCGATGATTTGGATCTGGCGGGCAGTTTCCTGTCAGCTTCTACCGAGAACCGCGACTGGTTCGTAACTCCCGAACAAGAACTGGACGACCAACGGTTAAACAAGCTTTCACAACAGGTCGTCAGTCGTCTAAGGGATCGAACCGATAGCGGTCGCGCACAATTGATGGCTTACAGCTATCTACTCGATCCACAGCCCGCCGCCGCGCGTGAGGTCATTGCCAACGCTATTGGATCCGCGCTAGACAGATTATCCGCCCACACGGAATCGATGGGCGAAACAACTGCTCGAGAAGCGGACGCGGCCACTCAGCTCGAATCGCTTGCTGGCTCAGCTCCCATTCCTTCAGCCAACGACTATCAACCGTTTTGGGATTGGCAATTAGCCGCCGAAGCAGCCCGATTGTCCGTAGTAGAGGAGGACTACGCACAGGCCAAACAGGTTTATCTTCGTCTGCTCGCTTGCGACACACCCGCAATTTCGCCCCAACAACGTGAGGCAACTTACGTGGCTTACGGCGCATTATTATCCATCACTGATGGAATTAAAATCGCGATAGATCATTGGAAAATCGGTGAAGAAAAGCTGCCGGACAGCTTGGAATTGTCGCGGCTGTTGGCGAATGCGTACGCCTCAGAGCGCGATTTGACACAAGCTTGGGAGTACGTAAAAAAGTACCAAGACATCATTCGCGTACAGCGCGACCGTTTGGACGGTACCTATGGGGCTCAGCTTTCCACGTTTGCCAAACAAGCTATCCGACAGCGTCTGGACACGGCACAGTGGGAAGTTCTGTTGTTACAAGCGCGCCTGTCTCTGGCCAAGGAAGACTTTGTAGCCGCGAGCAACCACAGCCGCAAGGCATTCGAGAGTCCACTTGTATTGGGAAGTGAATCGAGGATCCAAGCCGGACAACTCTTGGCGGAGAGTTATTCGCGACGTGAGCTGTGGGATATGGTTGGACAAACGTTGGACCGGTGTGTGAGCCTCGCTCCCAACGATACCTCTCTCAGACGAATGGCGGCTGCGGCCTGGAGAAATACCGGTACCGCCGATCGGGCCGCTCAACAGCTTGCCAAACTGGACGACGGTTCGTTCGAATCGGCACTTGAAATAGCTCGTGTAACCCTAATGTCAGAAGTGGCTAAGCCCCGCGAACTGGCTGACATGCCGGCGGTGGTCAAAGCCATACAACTAGCTCGCCAGCGCTATGAACAAGCGCCGGCTGACGTGCGATCGACTCTCAATGGTTGGCAACTTGAATTGCTCGAATTGAATTTCGCAGTCGACAATGCAGAGCAGGTCGCAACGCCTGAGCAGCGGCTCGATCAACTTCAGGCAATCGCCCAAGCGCACCCGGGAGTTTCCGAGGTACAAATGCTGGCCGCGACCAGCTTGGCCGCTGGCGGTCGTCCCGAAGACTCGCAACAAGCCATCGGGCGGTTGAAGGACATAGCCACCGCTTCCGGGGAGTCCGCTGATTCAGCCAACTTGGCCTTGGCTATAGCTTCTTCCCGAGTCGCTGGCGGCGAAATCCAGGAAGCCATCACGGAAATCAAATCCGCCATACAAAGGTTCCCTGATCAGCAGTTGCGGCTCGCCAAATCAGGGGCAGACCTCGTGCTCCGCAACAAACAATTCAATCAGGCTTATGCACTTTTGCGATCGATTCCCGAAGAAAAACTTGATACCGATGCGCTGATGAGCCTGGCAAATTTAGCAAATTTGGTTCAAGCGGAGGGAAGTCAAAGCGGCCTCGATATCACACAAGACCTGTCGCGCTGGATTGATCGACTTAAGGCGATCGAAGGCGACGAAGGAACGCACTGGCGATATCTGACCGCACAACAACTTTTGTTGAAATCGAAAACCGCTTCCAATCCGCAGGAGCAGCTCAACGAAGCCACTCGATTGTTCAATGAAATTGACGCTCGTCGCCCGCATTGGGGCGCAGCGGCCGCCCTGGGAGGCCAAATCGCCGCTCAGAAAGGTTTCTCCAACGACGCCATTGCACTGCTTCGCCGCGCAATTCGCGACGGCGACCGACAACTCAATACCGTGTGGTTGTTGGTGAGCGAACTGAAAGCCACCAATCATCTAGAAGAAGCCGAACAGGAATTGCAACGCATGGGCAGCGTTTCGGCATCCTTCCTGCCCATGTCCGCAATGTTAGTAGACTTGGCTCAAGGCCGCGGTGACTTTGATCGCGCGGTAACCGTGGCCCGAGATTTGGTCGCCAGTCAATCGTCGGAATATACCAGTTGGCTAGTGCTCGCCCAGGCGTTGCTGACGGCCTCGAACCGGTCCGGGATTTCTCCTGATGCAAAACAAGCGATGCTTGTCGAGGGTTGGCAAGCATTGGAAAAAGCGAAAGAACTTTCTCAAGGCAAAGATGTCAGCGTGTGGGATGCTCGCTTTCGATTCCAACTCGCATCCGGTGACAACGCGGCGGCTGAACAGGAACTGATCGCGCTGCAACAAACGGCTATAAAAAGTGACGTCCGCCTTTTGGCTGCCGGACGCGGTTATCTGCTACTAAAGAATTTTGATAAGGCTCGCAGTCTGTTCGAGGCGAGTCTTGCTATGAATCCCAAATCTTCGGAGGCCTACTTAGCTCTCGCCGATATGCACAATCGCATGGGCGATGCAACGGCCAGCTTGGAAGCGCTGCGCAGTGCGCAGGCCGCCTCGCCCGAGAATCAAGAATTGCGGGAACGCCTCGCGATTAATCTCGCATTTGGCGCCGTTGGTGACGCGGGACAGACTGATCAACAATTGGCTGAAATCAATAAACTGCTAAGTAACGTTTCCATTTATAGTTCACCCCGCGCGCGTTTGGTGAAAGCCCTCATCGAACTTTCTAAAGGGAATGCGCAACAGCAAAACGATGCTCAGCTTGCCCTACGCGAGATTGCTCGAGCGCCTTCAATGGAAGGCGACGATGCGAATCGCATTCTGTCCGGGTACTTTGCCCGGTTGTGGCTCTCCCAGCCGACAGAAACCGATTCGCCCGCAGCGCAACGGAATTTCAGTGACGCCGTTAGGTTTTTTGATAACCTTGCGGGTAGAGCGTCGCCCAATGGTTTGGATGTAGCGCGATATGCGGACTTTTTGCTGAAGGCGTATGTGGTCGAGCGAAATTCGGAGCATGTGCAACTCGCCCAATCACACTTGGCCGAAGCCGAAAGAATTGTACAAAAACTGGAATCGATCTCGGGGAGCTCAATCGCCTCGCTGCAGCTGAAAGTTCGCTTAGCTATCGCCAATGGCAAATCGGATGAAATCGAGGCGCTAACATCTGGTTGGGTTCAAGGTGCGGGCGAACTGGACGCAGTGCAGGAGCAACGCGCCTGGGAACTGGCCGGTCGAACATTGGGCGACCTGGGACTTGCCGAGGATTCGATTGTCTGGATGGAACAAGTCTACGAACAGGACCCTTCCAAATATCAACTATTGGTCGTGGCTCTTGCCAAAGCTCAGCAGATTGATCGCGCTCTGCAAATTAGCTTGGTAGGATATCACAGCAATCCCTCCGCAGAAGCAGCAGCCCTTATAGCCGAGGTGGCGATGACCCGCGTCAAAGTTGCCTTATCAGCCGACATCGAGGAGGCCCTGCGCGAAGCGCTGGAGAAATTCAACTCTTCCGCACAGTTTTTGGAAGCCTATGCAACCCTGCGATTAATGCAGGAACGATTCGACGAGGCAGCAACTTGGTTCGATGCTGTAGAAAAACTATCCCCTGGCCGCGTGCGGACCCTGAACAATTTGGCGATGGCCCTGTCAGAGCTTCCGATGGGGAAAGAACTGGCGCTGCAGAAAATCAACCAGGCCATCGATATTCAGGGGCGACTACCCGAGTTGCTCGATACCTTGGGACTCGTGTTACTCCGCAACGGCAGATTTGATGAGGCCCGGAAAGTTTTAACGGAGGCGGTCGACCGACTCAACGATCCGCGTTTTAGTTTGCATTTAGCACAAGTTGCGTTCGCGCAAGACGATTTGAAACAAGCGCAGCAGGCCTGGCAGCAAATAGACCGATCCAAACTTGCCGATTCCTCGCTAACCTCTCAAGAACAGGCCGTGCTAGCAAAACTCGAAAAACTAGACAGCCAGGAGCAACGCTAATGCGTCAACTCCCAATTTCGTTCCGATTCGCCTTCTTGCTGAGTGTCTGCCTGGCGGTGACTTCCAGTCTCACTTTTGGTTGGCTCGATGGACGCTGGGTCAGCCAACCCGACATGGCGGCGACCGGCAATAAACTCCAAGAATTGCCTGACCAATTGGGGGATTGGCGCCTCGTCGAAACCCAATCACTCGACGCGAATGCCGCCCGCATGCTGCGCTGTTATGGACATACAGTGCGAATCTACACTAACGCACAGAGCGGCAACCGACTAACCGTTGCGGTTTTGTTCGGACCGCGCGGCCCCATAGCCGTGCACACTCCTGAAATCTGTTATTCGGGTCAAGGAGTACAACAACAGGGTGAACGCGAACGCGTTGAAGTTAGTTCAGGCGGGTTAACCCACGGGTTGTGGAAAACCAACTTTCTATCGAAAGTTGATCTCCAACCCGAGCTTGAAGTGTATTACGCATGGAGCGATGGCGGACCATGGCAAGCCGCCGATCAGCCGCGTTATTGGCTCACCGACCGACTCTACAAAATCCAATTGGCCGGCCCCCCCACTACCGAAGGCCAACCGTCAGAAAGTTTGCAGTTCCTCGAATTGTTTCTCGAGCAACTCCAACCACAACTCGTCCCCGCAACTTCCGACTCAAACCTCAGCTCTCGCTGATGACTCAGTCCACGCGGTTTAATTGTGCGCTTTCAATATCAGCTCGACGCGCCAGCGAGTGGGTCTAACCATGCAAGTAGTTGATCAAACGACTTCACTCTCCCTCGGGAGAGTCGCGAGTAACACGAGCGGAGAGGGGCAAGTCAGCTTAGCCTCGTTTTGGTCGACCGCAAATCCCCAAAGCCGTGGCCCCACTCGCTGGCGCGTCGAGCTGATATTCAAAAATCGCAACTTCAAAACTAGCTCAACGAGCTTGTATCGCTACCTATGTCGGACTTTTCCAGCATTTTGTTTCAATCTACCAAACTTTGTTATGCGGTCAAACGCCGCCCTCATCGCCATCCATTGATTACACCACCTAAGCTATTCAACTCTCTGTTTCGTATCCTGTTACGATCACCTGAGCGAGGACCGGAATGTCATTCGAATTAACTGAAACCGAACGCAGAGTGAACGAAGCCAATTCGCTCCAGTCCTACCAGACCGCCTCGTTAGCAGCGCTCGACGTAGAATCCTATGGAATAGACGCTATTGACTTGGACCACACCGATTTCCAATTCAATAAACGCTATTTCGCAATCCGCTATGCAGCGGATCGCGTCATAGGAACCGTGTTACTGATACCGGCCGCGATTCCCATTGCCTGCTTCTGGTTGTTGGTACGATTGACCTCTCCCGGACCAGGGTTTTATTTCCAAAAACGACTAGGCCTACACGGTCGCGTTTTTCATATCGTCAAACTGCGAACGATGCGCGCTGACGCGGAGACACCAGGCCACGCTCAGTGGTGTAGCAAAAGAGATCCCCGCATCACTTGGCTCGGCAAGCTCATGCGTAAATTGCACATTGACGAATTGCCTCAACTCTGGAACGTCGCCTGCGGCGACATGTGCCTGGTCGGTCCGCGCCCGGAACGCCCCGAAATCACCCAATCGTTGGAACTGCTCATTCCCAACTATCATCTGCGACACTCGGTTAAACCTGGCGTGACTGGGCTCTCACAAGTTAACCTGGAACCAGACACGAACATCAACATTACGCGCAAGAAACAGATTCTGGATTTGCGTTACATTGCTCGAGCTAATTTCTTCCTCGATGCGCGGATGTTGGCGGCCACCGCCCTCCGCATGGTGTTCATCAAGGGTGAGGCTGCCATGCGACTGGCGGCGCTCAAACAAACTATAAGTGATTCCGAGCTGCTCGACATCGGTTACCAATTTCACACCCCTGAGCAGGATTTATGGAATCCAGCCAAGGGTCCCGTTGCAGCACAGGTGGCTGCCAGCCATCGGCCACATGCTCACTTTGCCATACGCTCTCCGCAACAGCTTGAATTCGAGTCGCTACCACAACTTCAATTCAACGGCGACATCCCCAATGCCTTTACCGTCGATGTCGAAGACTATTTCCAAGTCTCTGCCTTTGAACGCCGCGTCAGCCGCAAGAACTGGGACAAATACGAATCGCGAGTCGAAGCCAGTATCAGTCGATTGCTTTCCCTGCTAGCCCGTCACCATGTCAGCGGGACGTTTTTCATTCTCGGCTGGGTGGCCGAACGCTATCCCAGTTTAGTGGAGCGGATTCATCAAGCGGGGCATGAAATTGCCTCCCACGGCTACTGGCACCATTTGATCTACAATCAATCCCCGGAAGATTTTGCCATCGATCTCAGCGACAGCCGCTCAGCCATCGGCGAAGCTTGCGGCGTAGACGTCACCGCCTATCGCGCCCCCAGTTTTTCGATAACCTCGCGTTCGCTATGGGCCTTAGACATCTTGGCTGAAAAGGGCTTTACCGTAGACTCCAGCATTTTCCCCATCAAAGGCCATGATCGTTATGGCATCCCGGGTGCCAAGCATGAGATCCACGACATCCACACCGAGTATGGCACGATTACGGAATTCCCACCGTCGGTCTGGCAAACGTTGAAGCTCAACATCCCAGTCGGTGGCGGCTATTTCCGTATCTTCCCGTATGCCGTATCGCGTCGCGCCCTGGCCGAAGTTCGCCGGCAATCGCGCCCCGCCATGTTCTACACTCATCCCTGGGAGATCGATCCCCACCAGCCGAAAATTGCTGGGGTTGGTCTCAAGTCGCGATTCCGCCACTACACTGGCCAGCATTCCACCTACGACCGACTGGATAAGATGCTCAGCGAGTCGAATTTCAGTTCCGTTTCCGAAGTCATACGTCAACTCTCTGCGGAAACGGTTCTTACGCTGACTGAACAGCTCAACGAAGCAACTATTTGAGCTTCAACTCTGCAAGGACGCAGACTCTAACCCGACGACGCTGCGTTTCCAGTTCGTCTATCTGCCAATTCCATACCGGACAAGGTCGTGGCAGATACGCATCACTGAAGCCGCCTCAATACGTACGATTCGCTGCCGCGTTTGCCACATGTATTGCTTCTCTGCGCGCAGTCCGGCGGCCTTAACATCGCAAGAGGAAGTATTCATCCGTGCAATCGCCCCAAGTCGACCACCAACGGGGCATTGCGTCATCTGTCAATTCCGAGAGGCCAAAAGCTAGGAGTCCTCACAATGTTTTTTGTACACGCGCGTTGCGGCTCGCTCAGTGTCTGATAAGCAATCGATGAATATAGCCAAGACAATTCTAAAAAACGTTGCAGCCAGTTGGGTAGGTCTTGCTAGCCAAGTTTTGGTCACATTTTTACTGACGCCGTTCATCATCCAAAAGCTGGGAACGGAGGCCTACGGAGTTTGGCTACTTCTGCAGGGGCTAGTTGGATACTACGGGCTAATGGACTTGGGCCTGCAAGCAGGACTGACACAGTCAATAACGCGTAGAATTGCTGCCAACGACGTTGCCTCGGTTCGCCGACATATTGCTGCGGCGGTTCCTCTGTTGTGTGGGTTTTCGACCGTGATCATGGTGGCAGCTATTGTGGTTGCGTTGCTGCTACCGAGATTTGTCGAAATGAGTGTCGAATTAGCCAACGTCGCCTGGCTAATTGTGCTGACGCAGGCGATAGGAGCTGCTGCAAAGATGCCGATTGCGCCCTATGGAGCAGTGCTCGTCGGCCTCCAACGGTATGATGTAGCCAACGCCATTTCCATCCTGACACGAATCATTTTTGCCGTTGCAACGTGGCTCGTGCTTCGCTTCGGCGGCGGCCTGGTTGGTTTGTCGTTGGTACTCATGCTATCGAATTTATTGGATAGTGGAATTCGCGTCATAGCCGCCCGACAAATGTTACCGGGAATTTGTGGTGCTGGCGTTTCGCTGGATCGTTCTGAGCTTAGCGAAATCGCCAACGTCGGCGGCTGGAATTTTATGATTGGAACCAGCCGTCAATTCATCTACTTTTCAGATGCCTTAACAATTGGACTGTTGTTTTCAGCGCGGACAATTGCGCCCTATGGAATCGCTGCATCGTTTGTCGAATATGGGAACAGCATCGTTGTGAACGCTACCATGGTGCTCTTCCCAACGATGACTCAAATTAGCAAAAGCGGCGACTTGAGGACGCAGCGCGCGCTGTACATTGTCGCTACGCGATTGACGCTCGGCGTTTCACTCACCATCCTGGTCCTGGGGGTGGCCTGGATCGTTCCGTTTTTAAATCTTTGGCTTGGACGGTCGGATGATAACCGCGCGGTACATGAACAAGCCCCCTTAATCTTTGCGGTGCTTGGCGCTGCATTTACTTTTGTCGGTTTTCAGCGAGCAGGAATACAACTGCTTTTGGCAGACAACCGGCTAAAACTATTGGCGATACTGATGAGCGTAGAGGCCATGTTGAACTTAGTTTTCAGCCTTTTTTTGGGGTGGGTATTCGGCCCGATTGGCGTGGCCATCGGCACTCTAATTCCCGCATTGGTTTTGGGGATTTTCGTGCATGTTCCAGTACATGCGAAAGCACTAGAAGCATCCTACTTGAATTTGTTGACGAACGTACTTGTACGACCATTGGTTTATTTCCTGGTTCTCGCTGCAGCGATTTTCGTGGTGCGAATCTCTTTTCCACGTCCGACGACCTGGGTCTCATTGATCCTCGTCGGCGGTGTTCTTTCGCCCACCATTGCATTGGTGCTTTTTCCACTGCTACTCTCCTCCTCACAAACTAGTGAAATTGTTAGGGCTTTACGACGGAGACTTTGGTCTCGCTCGCGTGTCAGTCCGATAGGCTAACAGGTTTTTATCGTGGCAGTTCATCGACCAACGATGAACGCTCAACAAAAGCATCGATTGCAATCAATTTTTGCAATCGCAATTCCAAACACGGAAACTAGTGGGAATGTTCAAAAAGATCGCAAAAAAGATGATTGGCCACAATGTACATCAACGTGTTGGGGAACAATCCTCTCAATACTATGATGAGATGTACGCATCGTCCGAGGAATATTGCAAGCCATATTGGCAATCGCGGTATTACTTCATTTGGACGGTGTTGGTTGATCGCCTTAGACTCGCGAGTCCAACGAAAATACTGGAAATCGGTTGTGGTTCTGGGCAATTTGCCGAATTGTTGCATCGTGATTTGCAACTCGAATACGTGGGGATAGATATTAGCTCTACGGCAATCGCCCAAGCACGGTCGAAGTCGCTTGGCAATTTTCGCTTTGAAGTTGCAGATGCGCTTGAGTCCCCGCTACTTGACGGAGAGTACGATTCCATAGTTTGCACTGAAGTCTTAGAACACTTGGAAGAGGACCTCGAACTTCTAGGGAGAATTGCACTTGGCACTCGGTGTCTTTGTACAGTCCCGAACTTCCCATACGAGAGTCACGTACGCCATTTTGCAAGCGAACATGAGGTACACGACCGTTACGGACAATTTTTTGAGGACATGTCCGTTTGGGGAATAGCGGGCTCACATCAAGAAGGAGTGGTCTATTATCTGATTGACGGAAAAAAGAAGCCGTTCGAGTGAGTAAGTCAAAAACGCTTGGAATCGTGTCGATGCTGTTTCCACCAGACCCCGAGGTTGGAGCGCTTCGAGTTGGAAAACTTTCACAGTGGCTATGTCATGACCACGACTGGCAGGTGCACGTCGTCAAGCGTGCTCGCTCCATTGCCGCTGGCGCCTGTAGTTTGGATGTCGCCAGCCAAACGGAAGTTCATGCTGTCAAGTCTTACGATTCCCTGACCCCAATCCGCTGGGTTCGCAGCTTCCGCAAACCGTCCTCAAGTTTGGCGAAAGGCCTGACTGCGACCCACGCGAGTGGTCTCCAGCAAACTGCTCAACCCAATAACATCCGCTCGCGAGGATTCTTGGCGGGGCTATCCGATCTGTTGGTCGTGCCGGACAATGAGCAGACCTGGGCCTGGAGTGCTTACCGGCAACTTCGCCGACTCGTACGCCAGCAGCAGATTTCAGTACTATTTTCATCAGGGCCGCCGCACACAGCCCATTTGGCTGCCTATTGGTGCAAGCGGCGCCATGGATTGCCGTGGGTACTCGATTTGCGTGACCCCTGGTGCGCCAACCCGTACGGACTAAGCATCAGTCCTGTCGCCAATCGCGTTAACGAAAGACTGGAGAGTCGCTGCCTTGAGCTTGCAGACCGAATCCTGGCCAATACGGAACCTGCCAGACAACTGATTCTCGACCGCTATCCGCATTTCGCTGATGATAAGGTTGTTACCCTTCCCAACGGCATCGATGAAGAAGACTATGCAGGGCTCAATCCCACTCCGCTGTGGCCAGCCACTCGGCGACCTGTGTTGATTCACGCGGGCTCGCTATATGCCAAACGCGACCCCACGCCACTGGTGCATGCACTCGCAAAACTAAAGACGCATGCCAGCAAGAATTTGCCGTTGTTAGTGTTTGTAGGAAATTGGGAGCCAGTCCTGCGTCAATCGGTGGAGGAAATAATCGTCAAATACGATTTGGGAGACGATGTGCTGATCTATCCCGCGCAGCCACGTCGGAATTCGCTCGAAGCCCAGTTGGCGGCCGATGCCCTGATTTTGATCGGTGATTCCGAACAATCGCAGCTGCAGATTCCAGCAAAGTTGTTTGAGTCGCTCTACTTGACTCTCCCGATTCTTTCACTGTTCAAATCCGATTCGCCCGTCAACGAGTATCTTCTGAAGTATTGCGAATTTTTCGTACAATCGCAACCAGCGGAAACCGAGAGTATCGTCGCTGCTCTGATGAAATTAGGGGATGCGCTCGAAGGAATGCAGCAGATGCCAGCCCCGAACACATCGGTGCGACCACTCCACGAACTGTCGCGAAGGCAGCAAGCCCATCAATTGCATGCGATGTTGGAATCGCTTTTAGAGACTGGCGATGGATTTCATAAGTAGCGCACAAATTAAATCATTCCACCAACGTCTCTACGGCGACGTGCGTAAGCATGGTTGGAGAATCAGGCTGAATCATCGGTTTGGCTTTCATCCTCCCGACTTTTGGTATGAACTGGTCGTCGACGAACTGGTCACGGAGCAGACGCGGTGGATCGATGTAGGGGGCGGAAAATCTATGTTTCCGCATAATCCAAGGTTGGCGCAGGAATTGAGCAAACGCTGCCAGTATTTACTTGCCGTTGATCCTAGTTCCACTGTGCTCCAGAACCAGTTTGCAGATCGAACGATAGTTGGCATGCTCGATTCGGTTGAGGGCTGCGAGCTCCCTTTTCATTTGGCCACCCTGCGGATGGTTGCGGAACACGTAGAAGCTCCACACGAATTGATTGAACAACTAGAATCGCTAGTTTCCACTGGTGGTCATGTCGTCGTCCTTACTCCCAATCGTTGGTCTCCCAATTCGTTGCTTGCCTCATGGATACCGAATAAATATCATCCCCTGATCGTTTCCAACATTGAAGGTCGCCATCAAGAAGATGTCTTCCCGACTCAGTACAAAATGAACACACGCAAAGATTTGCAGATGGTATTTGAAAAGTTCGGTTTTGACGAGGTTTGTTTTCTACGCGCCGCAGACTGCTCAATTACATCAAAATTCAAGCCGCTCTATTTTAGTGAGTTGTGTTTGTGGAAATCGTTGAAGTTACTCGGACTTGGCCATCCAGAAAGCAACCTGCTCGGCGTTTATCGCAAGCGAGCTGATATTTAACGCTTTTGATTCCACGCCCGTGTCTCGGCCTCAATTTCTAGTTACTCTGTGCTCTGGCTGGTTTGACAGGCAGCGAAACACCACAACGGGAATTCGTCGCTTAGGTCGTGGTTCGGTCGATGAGTTCGACGGGCACGATCCCAGCATGTCCTAAAAATGACTCTGCTAATAACCGTGCACCCACACACCATGCGGCTGAATCCCCAATACGAACTTTTGCGCTCGATCTCAAGAATTTTGTCGTGATAGCAGTTGTTGCAATAATTTTGCTCTTGGCTGTCGCCTGTCTTGCATCAATAGCGCAGCCATGGTGGGGTGTAGTGGCCTTCTACTTTTTTACGTTCCTGATTCCGGAATGGAACTGGCGCTGGGCCATGCCCACTTATTTCCCCTACCCGACCATCATTACGTGCACAACATTGGCAGGTATTGTGGCCAACAGATTTCAGGGATTCGCGATCCACCCAAGGCTGTTATCTCCGCTTACGGGATTATTAATCTTTATTTGCATCGCATTTATATCGAGTTGGTCGTCTATCAGCCCTGAGTTATCTAGCTTCTATCTGCGATTCCTGTGGAAAATCGTGTTCATGGCTTGCCTGGCCATGGTATTGATAGACACGCCGCGCAAAATGATCATTCTGCTCACCGCTATTTGTGTGGCACAGGCGTATAACTCTTTTCAGATTAACTTGCAATATTTCCAAGATGGTTTCTCCGCCTATGCGGTGGATAGCTGGGCTTTTGGTAGGAAGGGTGATAACAATATCTACTCGAGTTTTACAATCCCTATGTTGGCTGGCAGTTTGGCCATTGGCTTCTGTGCAGATCGCATGTGGATTCGCGGTGTATTCCTGGCTATTAGTGCTTTGGAAGTGCATCAAATGATGTTGCTTCAATCACGTGGGGCGATGCTCGGTTCACTTTTAACGTTGGTTGTATTTGCCATGTTCGTCCGCAAAAACAACTTTACGATCTCTATGTTAGTTGGGGGAGCATTCTTGGGACTGGCTCTAGCTGGGCCGCCAGTCGTCAAAGAATTCCTATCGAGCTTTGAAAGTGCGGAAAACCGAGATGGCTCTGCGGCCAGTCGACTAGTAGTCTGGAAGGCAGGTTTGGAAATCATGCGAGACAATCCTCTATTGGGAGTGGGACCCTGGGCTGGCTCGCTGTTGGTACCCGAGTATGCGAATTTGGCAGTACCCAAAAAAGAATTGCACAACATCTTTTTAGAAATTGGAACGGGCTGCGGCATATTTGCTGCGCTGGCTTATTTTGGCAGTTACTGGCTGTCTTGGTTCGGAGTGTACCAGAGTCGCCATAGCTGGGCCCATAATGTCGATGAATCCACAGATGACAACGCACTTGAAATCGTCGGACTGACCGTAATCTCGGCGTTGCCAGGTTATTTCCTAGCAAGCATGTTTTCCGCAGCTGCCCTGGCCGAATCTAGTTATGTTATTCTGGCACTGGGTGCCGCAATGACGAGTTACCTTCGCAAGCTACACCTAAGGGGCGAATTGGCAAACGCGTCGCAATCAAATTGTAACAAAGAGTTCGGTGCAGAGGCCTTGGGCCGCGGATTGGGGGTCCTTTGAATCGGAGTATCTTACAGTTCCCACTATACACTAACGGAGAGAAGTTCGGGAAACTTTTTTACTACTCCAATCGCATCTTGTTGAAGAATCAAAACGTGATATTTCGTAAGATACGCAAGACCCGTCCGATCTCGGTCAACAGTGATGCAAACATTCTTTGTTTCAGCGTTGTCAACCATGCAAGTACCAATATGTTCTTGCTTGCGATAAAGTCACTGCTCCGTTTTGCCGAAGGGCGTTTTCGCGTGCTAGTCCAAAGTGACGGCACACTTACGGAAGCTGACGTTACTGCCATTCATACACACTTGCCAGGTATCGAAATCTGGACTCCCCAGGATACGAAGCGAAATATTCTGGAAAAGCTGCCCGATGACTTGGCATATGCTGTCGAACCTGGAAAAGCGAATCTATTTGTTTTGTACCAATTCCTCCTGACATTTTTTCTTGCGAGCAACTTCGAAAAAGTTATTCATTTGGACTCAGATGTCGTATTTCCATATGAGCCACGGCACATTCTGAACTGGAGCGCACAGGGAGGAAAGGGGTTTCATTTTCCCGGTGGGAACAACTTGCATGCTGCTTTCGTAGCACTGGGTATTACGGGCAATCGAGTTAATACCAACGGATTTAATGCTGGTGTTTTTGGACTTGAGTCTAATAATTCTTTCGATACCCACTGCCTCGAATTGCTTCGGAAAATTATTACCGAAGCACCGGAACTTATGTGTCGATGGGAAACAGCCCAGGCCTTGATTGCACTTACGCTTGACCAATCCAGTGGTAGTGTGCCATTGAATGGTGAATTTGGTGAGCGTGTCGCAACGGGTTGGTCAACACAAGAAGCCGTAACTGCGGCAACCGTAATTCACTTCGTTGGAACGACGCGCTTCCGCAATTGGTACTATCCGACCATCGCCAATAGGATTTGCAAAGAACTCGGCATCTGAATACAGCGGGCTAACTCTCTGTAAGCTGCCTAAGGGAAAGACTACCCAACGATGAGACGTCAACTGTCAAAGAACACCATGGAAATTTGGGCGTGTAAAATCAGCTGTAAAAAAAGTTTATATGTCATTTATATCGTTACTACGTGGCTCGGTGCAGTCGTCATCGGGAGTGTAGGACAGGAAACTTTTGCGCAAGCACCTAAACCGTTATCATCCTCCGAGGTGCTTCATGAATTGACGTTTCAGAATACCAGCCTTCTTCCAACGCGCGGCTTAGTGAAGTTTGGATTAGCGTTTGAAAAAGGTGATATACCGCGTGGGTATATTCCACATCTGAGAACCACCAAGGGCTCCCACCTTCGCTCTTGCCTAATTGAATCAGCCACGTGGTCCGACGGATCGTTGCGCAAAGCGATTATCGTTGCAGACCTCGGAATGATCGCCAAATCTAGCTCTACTGAAATTGAAGTGATTAGTGTCGCGGGAATTGCTGCTACGAGCATGCTTGATCCGTTTGAGCATTTGGCTTCAATGCCGGAAGATTTGACTCTCGAAATAACCAGCCGAAGCGGCTCAACTTCAGGACCACTCAGCGATCTGCACTTTTCTTTACGCGCAGCCTCCGCGGTAGAAACTCGCGCAGAAGTGCAAGCCAATACCGAACTATTCGTACGTTTTTTCTGTTGGGAAAAAGCACCTGGAGAGGAGCACCTCTTATGTATGCACTATGTTGATTTTTGGCTGGATACTGACGGCTCCGTGCTGGGAGTGCAGTGGACACCAGTTTTATCGCAGCATTGGTGGGTATCCGATCCATTCGGCGTACCGTCGCAAAAGCAAGAATACACATACGACTGTTCGGTTAAGCATGGATCGAAGACGATTGATTCCCACGCTGGTTTGGCCCATGCCTACTATTGCCGTTGGGCGAGTCTGGATGTCTCCGACAATGAGCAGCATGCTACTCCACACTGGTTAGTCGGGACCGTACCCAAGCCGACCACCAACATTCAGTACTCCGTCGCAAGCCGCATGAAGTTGGCGAGGCTCGGTTATGTTCCGCCACTGGATTGGGAAAGCGCGGGATGGGATGTGTCGACCGAGAAAACTTACCGTCCGCTCGAATGCAATGGCCACAGGCGAATCATCAATGATGTTGGGGGGTATATCGGACGAGGGGCTGTTACCAAGCCCGATGCGAATGCGATAGCAGTCCAATCTCCTGATGCTTGGCGACGAGCTAGAGTATCAGCCCATGCTGGCTTGTCCGTCTTCTTTCACAAGTACGATCATCGTGTAATCGATATTGAGCGTTCACCACGTTTAATTCCAAACAAATTGATACAAAAAGGCCCACAAAATTACTCGCATTTGGGTTCGGAGGTCTTTCATGCTCAGGGAAAACTGGGGATAAAATTGGACATCGCAGAGGAAGTTGCGGACGGAGGAACTGGTGCATTTGTAAGTTATGACTCCGCCCACCATGTAAACTACTCCGCCTTCATGGCATTTATCACCGGTGAACGCTATTTGTTCGATTGCATCTATGGTCAATTCGAAACTGCCACGACGTTTTCACACATCAATAAATGGGGGCATATCCCGTATATTCTTTATGCTGAAACTCCACGTGGCGAAGCACTAGGCATTCCAAAAGAAAGCTTTGGTGTAATGTCACTTATTACGCAGCAGCGTGCTAAGGGCTGGTATGCCAATGCGTTACTGTGGACTTGGGCCATGTTACCGGACGATGACGCTCACTATGAGTATCTCAGGAACTGCGTAGATGATTTTGGAAATTGGCTGAAGGCGTCGCTCAGCTTTTTTCCGGACGACAATCTTGCCTACGGCTGTTTTGATAGCAGCGGCAACAAAGGCGTGCTGGTTTGGATGCAAAACTTTGGCCCAATCTGTATTTATCCCTGGCTGACTATCATTGAAGACCAGGAACTCGGCAGCGGAGGCTACCGGCAATATTGCGACATAGTTGTTAGAATGCTTGTCAACTGTCACCGAAGTGGAAGACTCTATGCGTCCGGTGCATATATCAATGTACTGCCAAGTGATCGTGATGCTATGCATTTCATCGAGGGTGAACTCGATCTCTTTGTACACATATCAGCCGAATATTCTGAAGGCGTGTTTACAGCTAGTCCTCCCTACGCAGCTATGCCCTGGAGCGAAGGAGACAAAGTCATATTCGCTGGGGTCAACGGGAATAATGTAGTGATCCAACCACCCGCAGATTTTTCCATTACTGAACGATATTACATGACCAACGTCAATGGTAACAAATTTCAACTGACGTCAACATTAGACGGCGCAGCGATTAACTTTTCCGGAACAGGCAATACTTCTTTGTGGATTTCAGCTGCATCCTGGAGTAAATCGGTGGCAGGTATCTACCGGACCCCCATTCCTGGTTCAGATAGCTACTTTGCAATTGCGGGCGCCGCCATTGCAGCCGCCTATGTCGGGCGAAATCCCGAAGTTACAGCAGGTGTCCACGAGGATTTCATGATTTTCCTTAGCAAAGTCAAAAGAGCTGCGTTTCCACAATGGAACTACACTGGAATCCAGTCCGCTTCCCGATAGAATTTTAAGTCTGGAATCTACTCGAGTACCGCCAACAAGCAAAGAAGCCTGCATGTTAGACCAATGTTATACATGGCTAAGCCGTTTACCCAACTATTTACGATCATTTGGCATTTAGGCTGGAGTTAGGCTCCTCTGGAAGATAGAACGTACGAACTTCGCAAAATCTCCGCGCACGATAAAGTATCGCTTGCCCAATTACAAGCACCCTGTCACATTGCGTCGTTCACGTGGAGATCACGCCACGTTTTGGCAATGCTTAGTGCGGGAACAATACGACACCAGCCACTGGCCCCACCATGCACAACTGCTTGCGGACTACAATTCCAATGTAGCTGGCAGTGAGCGATTGTTGATCATCGATGGCGGAGCAAATATTGGGCTTGCGTCAATCTGGTTCGCGAAAAAATTCCCTGAGGCGTTGATTTTGGCGATTGAGCCAGACAAGAACAATTATGGGCTTCTGAAAGAAAATACGGCGGGATACGAGGGGCAAATACGCTGCATTCGCGGAGCAATTTGGCATAGGGATTCGTTCGTTAAGATTGCGAATCCGCTATCGGGCGAAGCCTCTTTCCAGGTAATAGAGACCGATGCAAGCGATCCGATGAGAATCGATGCATATTCTATTGATAAACTATGTAGCCTTGGAGAATCTGCCTCGGCCTTCATAGTCAAGCTAGACATCGAGGGAACGCAAAAGTCCCTTTTTCAGGAAAATACTGATTGGCTTGGCCGCACGCGCCTAGTCACACTCGAATTGGATGATTGGCAAATGCCCTGGCAAGGCTCGAGCCAAAGCTTCTTTGCATCGACCGTGCGTTTTCCCTTCGATTATTTGATAGGGCAAGAAAGCGTATTCTGTTTCTTACATCACGTGCCCTGAGAATCAATTGGAAACTCGCCAAAACCACTCTGCTGTCCCAGAGCTACTTAAGCCACTGACAAGCATTCGAGGTATCGCTGCGTTAGTGGTAGTTTTGTACCACCTACGCGAGTCCTTTCCCCGTGTTTTGGCGTTGAGTTGGGCTCCCGTCCATGGAGAGCTGGCGGTCGATTTGTTCTTTGTTCTAAGCGGCTTCATTCTTACTCACGTATACAATCAAGAATTCACTATTACCATACGCTCGGCAATGCGGTTTTACATAGCGAGGCTGGCGAGGATTTACCCGCTACACTTGGTCACATTGCTGGCTACTCTACTGGCGGTTTCGGTCAGCCCTAGCATAGCTGCTAGTTTTCGCGCAGATTTTTTTGGGTTGAAGGCTTTCATTCTCAACCTCTTTCTTGTTCAAAATTGGGGACTTGTCGACATTTCATGGAATGCCGTGTCTTGGTCGATAAGCGCCGAGTGGTTCATGTACCTCTGGTTTCCATTTGTTTTGGCCATCCTGCGATTTCGAAATAGCAATGCTGGACGCTGCCTAACGTGGCTATTAGTTTTGTTTGCAATACACCTGTGCTTGATTGAATACCGTGGTATGTCTGGGTACGGTGGCATGTGTCTGGGCGGCATGATGCGTGTAGCCTTCGAGTTTACATATGGGATGCTCGCCTACCAGCTTCGTGCTACTTACGCTCGATATCTATTCAGATCTCAGGTCTTTGCAGTAAGTACTGCCGTTGCATGCCTAGCCCTCTGGGAACAATCTGTGTGGTTCTTGTTCGTGCCAGCGTCGATTGTAATTCTCTTGCATTTGAGTGTTACGAATGGAAGGACTTTCCACCTAATGTCAAATAACTGGTTGGTTTGGCTGGGCGAGATTTCTTACTCCCTCTATATGTGGCATTGGATTGTGATTCAGTTCACTAAGCGGCGATTGGACTTATTTCCCTCAGGTCAGTTAACTGCCTCATTGTTCGTGCTTGTGCTCCTGCTGATCCTCATTGCAATTGCTGCTGCATCAAATCTCGTCATTGAAAAACCAACCCGCCGCATAGCGCGTCGTCTGTCAGCGTTGGATCCGAAACTTCCAACTCACCTGCTTTCTTCGTCAGTCAAAACATTCGAAACACAGCGTTGAAAATCCTCTATGTTTGCCATCGTTTTCCCTTTCCGCCTAAACGTGGTGGTAAGATCCGGCCATTCAACATGGTGCGGCATCTGACCAACCAAGGGCATGAGGTAACGCTGGCTTCGCTGTCGCGTTCCGCTGCGGAGACAAACGATGCACAAGGCATTCAAGACTACTGCCATCAGTTTTTCATCGCCAATGTACGCGAATCGATTCAATCGCTACGCATGGTGTCGCGACTGCCAACGAGATCCCCCTCCTCGATGGGATACTTTTTCTCGAGGCAACTCCAACGAAAAATTGATGAGCTGCTGAAAACGACTAAGTTTGATCTGATCTTTGTCCATTGCTCGTCGGTGGCTCAGTACGTGAAGCACGTCAGTCACATTCCCAAAATCTTGGATTATGGGGATATGGATAGCCAAAAATGGTTGGAATACGGCAAATTTCGAAAATGGCCCTTCAGCTGGGGATTCCAGTTGGAGGGCCGCAAGTTAATGGCCGCGGAAAAACAACTGGCCATACAATTCGATTTGTGCACCTGCACAACGCGTCTGGAGCGCGAAACTCTGGATAGCTTCCATACCGGCGCGACGACAGATTGGTTCCCCAATGGCGTTGATTCTGAGTATTTTTCACCAGGCTCGGAATCGCCAGAACAGGACTCAATTAGCTTTATTGGCCGCATGGACTACTTCCCAAATCAGGAGTGTGTCAGCCGCTTTTGCAAGGACGTATTCCCCAAAATTCGGCAGCGGAAACCTAATGCGAAATTTGTCATCGTCGGTGCAGATCCCTCGCCGGCCATCCGACAACTCGGACAACTTCCGGGCGTTGTCGTCACGGGTTCGGTCCCCGATGTGCGACCCTTCGTGCGAAAATCGAGCTTGATGGTCGCGCCACTGAATATCGCCCGCGGTACCCAAAATAAGATCTTGGAGGCGATGTCCATGGGAACACCCGTAGTGTGCAGTCATTTAGCCGCCTCTGGCGTAGACGCTCTCCCTGAGGAACATTTACTGGCGGCGACGCAAGATGATGAATTTGTCAGGCAAGTATTGAGAATTCTTGATTCTGAGGCCGAACGCGCTAGATTGTCCACTGCGGGCAGAGCGCGGATGCTCAGCCATCACAGTTGGGATACTTCGATGGCCCGCTTGGATGCTATGATTGCCAAATGTGTTGTGACCTATCGTGATCGGCGGCCTAGCAGTAAGTGAGTGATTGTTATTGGACAACCACTATTATCCTGTGCAAGCCCTTTTTGCTTTCCCTATTTATTTGTTTCCAATTGAGTGAATTGCATGCGGATTAGCATTTTCGGGCTAGGTTATGTTGGGGCAGTATCACTAGCCTGTTTGGCCCGCGACGGACACGATGTGATCGGAGTGGACATCGACCGCGACAAACTAAAATTGTTGGCTGCTGGCCACTCGCCTATTGTTGAAGAGGGCATTATTGAGCTGATGCAACAAGTCGCATCAGGAAACCGCTTTCGGGTTTGCGAGTCGGCCGAGGAAGCAGTTCTTCAATCGGACATCTCCTTAGTTTGCGTCGGCACCCCCTCGGCTGCCAACGGTAGTCAAGACCAAACGGCAATCGTCCGCCTATCAGAACAATTGGGGCGGGCGCTGGCCTGCAAGACGGGACCGCATTTGATCGTCTATCGCTCTACGATCCTTCCCGGTACGGTTGAGGATACACTGATTCCAGTATTGGAGAAATTTTCCGGCAAAGCGCTTGGCGACGGCTACGATGTCTGCTTTCAGCCTGAGTTCTTGCGGGAAGGCTCATCGATCAAAGACTACGATAACCCGCCGTTTACGATTGTTGGCTGCCAGTCCGAACAGGCCGCCCAACCCCTGAAACAACTGTTCGGGCACCTTCCCTGTGAGTATGTGACGACCTCGATTCGTGTGGCGGAAACGGTAAAGTACTTTTGCAACATCTTTCATGCCCTGAAGATCACATTTGCTAACGAGGTCGGACGAATCTGCCAGGCTTTAGCGGTGGACTCGTGTGAAGTTATGGATCTGCTCACGCAAGACCGACAGTTAAACATCTCGCCAGCCTATTTGAAGCCGGGTTTCGCTTACGGAGGTTCGTGCCTGCCCAAGGATTTGCGGGCAATTCTACATTTAGCCAAGCAACACGACGTGGAAGTTCCCATGTTGACCGGCATTCGCCATTCGAATCAACTGCATATTGAACATGCGCTTAATATTATCTTGGCTTCGGGCAAGCGAAAAATTGGCTTTTTGGGCTTGAGCTTTAAGAGCGGTACCGACGATTTGCGCGAAAGTCCACTGGTGACACTGGCTGAGCTATTGCTCGGCAAGGGAATGCAATTGAAGATATGTGACCCCGAGGTCCATTTGGCGCGACTCCTGGGAGCGAATAAACGATTCATCGAAGAGTCGATTCCACACATTGGCTCTTTATTAACGGACAATCTAGATGATATCGTGACTAGTTCCGAAGTGATCGTAATCGGACAGAACTATGCCTATATGGTAGAAGCGCTCAAGCGTCGGGCCACCCAGGAACAACTGGTAGTGGATTTGGTATATGTTGGAGATGTATCAGAGATACCTGCATCGTATACTGGTGTTTGCTGGTAGAGTCGGTTCACTGAAATCTGGAAACCTTTACATATGCGTGAACTGTGCAAGTCAATTATCTGCTTGGTTTACTAGTTTTAACTGCAATTGGCGTGTTTTTATTAAGTCTGCTAGGAGCCATCATCCTTTCACCGCTGATCGGTTGCTTGGTCACTGCAGGAGTTTTATGCTACGTCTTTGTCGGATATCCGGCCATTGTTTTTTTGTTCCACGATCGAGCGCCTCGAGACACATCGGGCCCGAGGCAGATGGTGACGGTGCTTGTACCGGCGCACAACGAACAAGAATTGATCGCGCAAAAAGTCGCTAACTGTTTGGACCAATCCTATCCGGCAGAATTGTTGGAGGTGATCGTGGTCGACGATGCCAGTTCCGACGAAACGGTGGCTCGTCTGTCCCAAGTCCGCTGTTCGCAGCTCACGATTGTCAAACGACAGGAGCGCGGTGGAAAAAGTCTCGCCATCGCCGATGGCATCCAAGCTGCCCGAGGCGAAGTCATCGTACTGACGGACGCCAATGTTTTTTTTAATCATACGGCCATCGAAACACTGGTTGCGGCACTATCTGTCGACGGCTTTCCGTGTATCACCGGAAATGTGCGCCTAATTAGCCCCACTTTTTACTCGCTGAATGCCGAATCGACCTATCAAGGATTCGAGGGGTGGCTGCTTTATCATGAGAGCCAAATGCATACTGCGGTTTGCGTGGATGGAGGAATGTATGCGATCTATCGCGAATCAATCCTGACACCACCCGGCGATACCATCTTGGACGACTTTGCGATCTCAGTAGCGCTCATCAATCAAGGTGGGAAGATCGGCTTTGCACCGGCGGCCACGGCCAAAGAATCGTCCAGCGCGGGAGTTTTCGATGAATTCAAGCGGCGTGTCCGACTGGCGGAGGGCTCCATTCAGACACTCAAACGTGGAATATTCCCCCACCCTCGACGTTGCGTTGCTTTTTGGCAATTCGTTTCCCACAAACTATTGCGTTGGATGACACCCTTCCTGGTGATGCTGCTAGTTACTTCCCTCGCTATTCTCGCGCGAGAATACACCATTGCGAGTCTTTGCCTTTTGCTTTTTGTAACGACGATGTCCATCGCGTTTTTTGGTCTGATGGTCCCCCGGCTTAGACGCTTCAAGCTCGTCGGGATGGCAAGTTACGCGTTATTGGTGCAAGTTGCCATCGTGTGTGGTACTACGCGCGGCCTATTTTGGAGTGCAAATCCAAAGTGGCAGCACGCCCAGCGTTTTCCAGCTTAAATATGCCAATTTCCGCTGTCGTATTTTTCTCTTAATTAATTATTCGCGGCAACATCGAGTACACCTACTAACGAAATTAAGAACCTCTCTTCTCAGACCGTATTTGGATTCGTAATTATTCACCTTTGCGTTAGAGCGTTCTTATAGCTAATTGATTTCTTCCCTCCTAAAAGCCTAAAGATGGAGGCGAATGCTTATTCTCGAACGTGCGTGTTCAACCAAATACGAAGATAGTTTCCAGGCCTATGCCAAACCACACTCTGCCTACGATCGCAATAGTTGTACCGGCCAAGAACGAGGCTCGTTACCTACGTTCTTGCCTCGACAGTTTGCGGTTGCTGCAGTATCCAAAGGAACTGTTGGAAATTGTCCTAGTTGACAATGAATCCATCGATCAAACACTTGAAATCGCGAAAGAGTTTTCCGAGGTCAAAACGATTTCTAAGTCAGGCAATATCGGCGCGGTGCGAAATGCAGGGGCGAGGATGTCGAAATCAGACCTGATTGCGTTTGTCGACGCTGACTGTGTACCTCCTCCCCAGTGGCTTTCGTCATCCGTGTCGCACATTCAAAACGGCGCGAGTGTGGTAAGTGCGATGATATCAGATGCAGGGGAACAAAGTCCTTGGATTGAAAAGTGTTGGATTGAGTACCTTCAGTCGAAGTATGCCTTTGAGATTTCGGAAGTCAGGACGATTTCAAGCTTTTGCTTTTTGGTTCGGCGTGACACAATGGAACGAGTTGGGTGGTTTAACGAAGAACTCAAAACGTGTGAAGATTCGGATCTCGGATATAGGATCTCACACCTTGGCGACAAGCTTTTGGTTGTAAAATCGATTCCGACAATACATCTGGGTAACGCAAAAACCACTACTGAATTCTTCATGAGGCAGGTTTGGAGTGGTAGCTCAAACCTGAAGAATTTATTCTCCCACAAACTGGATTTGAGCGAATTGCCGAGCATTCTTGCCCCGTTGTTCTATATCCTGGGGTGTTTTCTTTTGCCGATCTTATTGGTTGTCGGACAAGTCTCGCTCGCGTTATTGTGCGTCTTGGTAGTTATTGGAGCGCCGATATCCCTCGCCCTGGTTAAGCGAAAAAACGGAAAACCTCACTCCTTCACCCAGTTTTCGATCATATGGTTCCTGTATCTTTCCGCGCGTGGCGTTGCGCTGTTGCAGAGCTTTCGAGCTCCACGCAGGTGGCGGTAAAAACTATTCCAACCACTACCTGTTAGTCATTTTGCAAAAACAGATGAAACTTCAACCAATGCCGAAAGTCACCGTCCCGACCAGTGCCCAGTTTTCTTTCTGCACTCGCGTCTATTCATCCACCCTTCTTTTCGCGAAAAACTAGTTTTGAGTCCTAGACCGAAAGTCAATGGATTGAAATCGAGCAAGCCTACGATCTGCCATGTATTGCATTCGCTTGAAGTCGGTGGTGCTGAGATTCTGGCCAAGCAATTTGCCTATCAGGGGGCGGAACGATTCAACATGGTTTTTGCCTGCCTTGATCGACTGGGTTCCATGGGCGAATCACTCATGGCTGAAGGGTTTCCTGTTCAGGTTGTAGGTAGGTCACCGGGTTTTGATTGGGGGGCAGTCCGCCGCTTGGCTCGTTTTTTTGACCAGCACCGAGTCTCGGTTGTCCATGCGCACCAGTACGCTCCTTTCTTTTACTCTTCCCTGGCTAGAGGGTTGAGTAACAAACCATCGATATTGTTCACCGAACACGGTCGCTCGTTCCCAGACTTCCGGCGTTGGAAACGTGTACTGGCCAATCGATTCTTGCTTTCACGCCGCGATCGAATCGTAGCCGTGGGAGAGCAAGTCCGACAGGCACTGATTACCAATGAAGGGTTCGCTCCGCGGCGTGTCGAAGTGATCCACAACGGCGTCCCCGTCGATAACTTCACGCCTACGCCTGAATCTCGCGCAACCGCCAGACGCGAATTGGGAATTGAGCCAGATTGCTTTTTAATTGTGCAAGTGGCGCGACTCAACGCTTTGAAAGATCACGTGACCGCGGTGGAAACGATTGGGCAGCTCGTGAAAAACCACCCTCAGGTTCGCTTGATGTTGGTGGGCGAAGGGGAGGAAAGGAATGCCATTGAGGAAGCAGTCGCGGCTCATAATCTACAAAAGCATGTAACGTTGGTTGGAGTTCAACGTGATGTCAGGCGATTTCTGTTCGCCGCCGACGCATTCCTGCTAACTAGCGTTTCCGAGGGAATCCCGTTGACTTTAGTCGAAGCCATGGCAGCGGGCTTGCCCTGCGTAGCAACATCTGTCGGCGGAATTCCTGAAATTATTCAAAACGGCCAATCGGGACTTATGGCACAACCCAAGAGCTTCGACGAATTGGCGAATCACTTGCGGAGACTGATCTCCGAAAATTCTTTCAGATTACAAATTGCTTCTGCGGGAACGCTCCGTGCTCGTGAACACTTTAGCGATAAGGTAATGCATAGGGCATATCAACGATCGTATCTCGAAATGACAGGTGGGCGTTGATCTCGAATAATAAACCTATTTGACAGTGGCTCAAGCCCCACGTTTTCCAGTGAAGTTGTTCGGACTCCAAATGGTGAACTACTTCGTTTCTCGTTCTTAGTTAGGCCGACGACCGCCGTTAGGCCCAGATCTTATCGAAACATCATTGATCATGGACCCACACTCTGCTGTCGCTGGCAATTCGCCGAACAAATTGATGAATCCACAGGCTGGACATGACCGCCTCCCTTTAATATTGCACGTTAGAACTGTCTGCGGTTACGGTGGGGGACCAGAAAAGACAATTCTAAATTCGCCGAGGCGTTTGCCACCGCTAGGATACCGTTCAATTTGCGCCTATCTTTATCCACCGCAGGATCCCGGAATGGACGTCCTGCTTGAGCGCGCAGAAGTAGCCGGCGCGGAGATTGTGCCGATCGTTGACCGCAGCCCAATCGACTTCCGAGCCGTGCGTCAACTAGCAAGACTTTGTCAGGAACGGAACGTGCGTATTTGGCATGCTCATGATGACAAAACGAATCTTTGGGGACTATTGATAAGTCGCAAAATTCCATTGAGGCTCGTGACGACATTGCATGGTTGGGTCAATTATTCAATCAGTCCTTGGAAAGTGAGGCTCTACAAGGCCTGCTCGAAATTCTCTCTTAGGCGGTACGACCATTCGATTGCTGTCTCGCCCGATCTGCTTGGACAACTGCAGAAATGGGGTATTTCCCCAGACAAAAGCGAACTAATTGAAAATGCAATTGATACGGATCACTATCAAAGAGTGCTGAGTAAAAGCGAGGCACGAGAACAACTCGGAATGTCACGAACGGACTTAGTGCTAGTCGCGCTCGGAAGACTAAGCCCAGAGAAGGGGTTTGATTCGCTCATTAGTGCCGTTGCGATTGTACGTCGACTCGGGATTCATCTCCGTCTCTACATTGGTGGCACGGGAGGTCTATACGACGAATTGAATGCCTCGATAAAGAAGCTAGCTCTAAGCGAAAACGTTTTCCTAATGGGACAGCTGTCAGACCCGCGAACGATTCTTCAAGCTGCGGATATGTTTGTACTAAGCAGCAGAAAAGAGGGGCTTCCTAACGTTGTTTTGGAAGCCATGGCGATGGAAACACCCGTGATTGCCACTTGCTTACCTGGTGTGTCCCGTTTGATTGAAGACGGTACACATGGATTGTTAGTTGAAGCTGACAACCCGCAACAACTCGCTGATGCAATTTGTCGACTGTCCTCGGACTACGATTTGGCAAACCAATTAGCGCGAAATGCCCGCTTGCAGGTAGAGCAGAACTTTGATTTCGATGCGCGAATGCGTAAAGTAGCACGCGTCTACGATACGGTTTTGGACAGACGATCAAACTAATGAAGTTGCTCCCAAGTGTCAAAACATGAGATTTTTTGACTGTTCGAAAAAAGTCTACACCGCCTACCGATATGTTTGACTCAGAATTGCGTCCGTTACTTTTTGTTTGATTCCAAGATTCCTTCCCTTAGTTTGATAAAGATTTTCCGACGAGTACCGTAGAAAATAGCCGCCAGATAGCGACTCACGCTCCAGAGCGTTCGCCGTTTGTATTACAGATAAAACGCGCGGTTCAATGGGCTGCCTGGATTTGGGTGTGGCCACGATTGCTAGCCTATCTGGTTAGCCGAGCTATCCTGGGCAGACGCGCCTTGTCGAGCTCGTCAGAGTCCATCTCCAGAATCCCAGGCATGCGCGGACTCTATCTACGCCAGGCCTTTTACCGTTCGGTGCTCGACAAATGCGGTAGAGATGTCGTCATCGGCTGGGGAACGCTGTTCTCGATGACTCAAGCAAGTGTGGGTGAACGCGCATATATCGGACGCAATTGCAATATCGGTTATGGATTAATCGGAGCACAAGCCATGCTGGCGGACAGTGTTATCGTACTCAGTGGGGGGCGCGAGCATGGTCGAGAGAGCGGGCTGTCAATGCATGAACAAACGCAAACTTATTCACCCGTTTCAATCGGTTGCGGAGCTTGGATTGGTGCCGGGGCAATCATTATGGCGGATGTCGGTGACCACGCAATCATCGGAGCGGGAGCGGTGGTAAACAAGCCGATTCCCGCAGGCGCTATTGCCGTTGGCGTTCCAGCCCGAGTTGTAAAATGGCGAGACGGCTGGACCGAAAGCGGCCCACAGCATTCCAACGTGCAACCGAAGGACAACTAGCAATATGTGCGGCGTTACAGGCTATGTTTGGGGAACGAACTCGCCCTCCATCGGCAGCGCAGAATTCGACCGAATGACCGACCTGCTGCAGCATCGTGGCCCCGACGGTCGGGGAGTGCATCGCATTCAAAGAACGGATGGTTCAGGTGTGCTGCTGGGGCACCGACGGTTGTCGATTATCGATCTCGCCGGTGGAAAACAACCCCTTTCCAACGAGGATGGAACGATTTGGATCACCTTCAACGGTGAGATCTACAATTACCGCGAATTGCGGCCGGCACTCGAATCTGCAGGCCACCGCTTTCGCACGAATTCCGATACGGAAACAATAGTACATCTTTACGAACAGTACGGCGAAGATTTTGTACATCACCTTCGTGGGATGTTTGCCATCGCGATTTGGGACGAGAATTTACGAAAGTTAACTCTCGTGCGGGATCGCATGGGGCAAAAGCCGTTGGTTTACTACGCGCACGAAGACCGTCTGGTTTTTGCGAGTGAACTTAAGTCGATTCTGGCTGCCAAGAAAGTCCCACGCCATATCCGCCTAGATGGTATCGATGAATACTTGCTCTATGGCTATATTCCCCATCCTGGAACCATCTATGAGGGGATCCATAAACTGCCACCTGCCCACATGGCGGTCTTTCAGAAGGGCCGGTTACAGGTACGCCGCTACTGGAATCCAGAATTGCAACCCGAGCTGGGACTTCAGTCCAAGGAGGTTATGGAAAAGCTAGACGCGGTCATCGACGAAGCCGTTCGACTGCGCATGCGCAGTGATGTGCCGCTCGGAGCGTTTCTCTCTGGTGGCATCGATTCCACAGTCATCGTTGGCATCATGCAACGTCACGCGAGCACACCCACTAAGACCTACACCATTGGGTTTCCGGTTGGCGGCTATGATGAGTCCCCCTTCGCTAGAGAAGCGGCTGACTATCTTGGCACGGAACACCATCAGCTGGAGGTTCAGCCCAATTCGCTCGAGCTGATAGAAAAACTGGTGTGGCATTTCGATGAACCCTTTGCCGATAGCAGCGCGATTCCAACTTATTACGTTTCGCAGATGACTCGCGAACACGTCAAGGTCGCATTAACCGGTGACGGGGGAGATGAACTCTTTTGCGGCTATCCGCGCTATCGCACCGTATCGCAGCTAGGGAAGTTTGATCGTCTGCCCAACGCACTGCGAGGCATCCTGACAGGCCCGTGGGTCGACTGGATTCCTGATGGCCCCCAGAAATCGTTGCGGCAGCGTCTGCGACACCGACTGCGCATTCTGCGACAACCGCTTGCCAAACGATACGTCAGTTGGATGACGGGCTTCCCCTTGGCCCGGCGACAGCAACTCTACAATCAAGATTTCTTGGCGAGCGTGGACTTAAACGATGCAGGACGATTTCTGGAGAGCACCTTCGCGGTGCCTCAAAAAGAAGCCGGAATAGGTGCTATGCGAGCCGATTTAGTCTCGTATTTGCCATGTGATTTACTGGCCAAAGTAGACATCACCAGTATGGCGCATGGCTTGGAATGTCGCAGTCCGTTCCTAGATCACCGCGTGGTCGAAGCTGCCCTTCGCATTCCTTTTTCGTTGCTTTCTCGTTCCGGTCAGATCAAGCCCTGCTTGACGCGCACCTTCCAGCGGTTGCTGCCGGAGAATCTAAAGCATAGACCCAAGATGGGATTCTCCGTTCCGTTGGATCGCTGGTTTCGCAACGATCTGCAGTCGTTCGCTACCGAGACGCTGTTAGCCAGCGATGCATTTTGCCATAGCTATTTTTCTCCACGCGCGATCGAAAGACTATTGTCTGAGCATCAATCGGAACGGTGGGCCCATGGCGACCGCATCTGGAGTTTGCTCTTTTTCGAGCTATGGGGCAAGAATTCGACTTCAATCTCCCACAACTCTCCGCTGCTGAGCAACATCGAACATTGAGAATTCTATTTCTTTCAGAGCGGTTTCCTTGGCCGCTCGAAGATGGAGGCAATATTCGAACCTACCATCTGTTGCGCACACTGGCGTCCAAGCATGATGTGACGCTAATCGCACACGATCGTAGGGGCATCGGAAATCATCCGCTTGCGGATCTGTGTCGTGTAAAAATTGTGGGCCGACCGTACAAAGCAGTCGCACTCCTTCGTCGCCATACACGGCGCTGCGGTTGGGTTACTTCTTTTTTTATCAACAGGAACTGGTCCCACGGCCTCTATCAAGCTGCTGTCGCTGAACTGAAAGCTTTTCAACCCGACCTGGTCTATTGCAACCACCTCGATACGGCCTGTTACCTACCCGACCTGGGCTGGCCGGAAGCGGTCTTCGACACGCATAACTGTCTTTCCAATATGGCCATTGAACGCGGATGTGACCGTTCTGCCTGGTCCAGATTGATGCGAATTGAGGCGGCCAGACTGGCTCGCTTGGAAGCAGAGATTTGTAGGCGAGCAAGATTAGTTTTCACCTGTTCGGAACCGGACGCAACCGCATTCGCCAAGCTTTCCGAATGCAAAAATCTTACCGTCGTTCCCAACGGAGTGGACTGCGATTACTACCATGACAATTCATCCGCCACACCACGCTGTTCGAAGAAATTGCTGTTCGTCGGAGCGATGAATTACCTGCCCAATATCGAGGCTGCCGAGTGGTTTTGCTCACAGGTTCTCCCTAAGCTTTCCGATCGCCACTCTGACCTCAAAATTGAATTCGTCGGCGCCGATCCCCCACCGCGGGTTAGAAAGTTGACAGCGCATCCAGGGGTGGCAGTGACCGGGCGAGTCGAGGACGTACGGCCCTACTTGCGTCAATGTGCTGCCGTGGTCGTGCCTTTGCTGCACGGTGGTGGCACCCGACTAAAAATTCTGGAGGCGATGGCAGCAGGTTGCCCCATCGTCTCGACGTCCAAAGGGGCTGAAGGGATCCAATGCACAGCGGGAAACGATTTGTTAATTGCCGACAGTGCCCAGGACATGGCCGACTGTATTTCTCAGGTATTGGAGGAACCCCACCTGCGGGAAAAAATCTCGACAAATGCCCTTAGAACGGCCGCCGCCTACGACTGGAAGAAGGTCGGGCAACGCTTAGTACAAGCCATAGATGACCTGCGTTTACCCAACAAACCTCGAACATAGCACCACGAATGGAGCACGCAACTAGCTACAAGCCCTGGATCGATTGGATGAAAGCGAGCGGCATGAGTTTGATTGTTTTCGGCCACGCGGGGGGACAATCTTTGCTACCCCCGACAACTCATCCGATCAACATCAAACAGCTGGGGGTCGCGTTTTTTGTTTTTATCGCGGGCTACACTCTGGCAACCGAAAAACGATCGCCACGGATAGTCGTATTCAATCGTTATTTCGATGTGGCATATTTCGGGCTGCTCACGGCGCTTATCTTAAGCGTCATCAATTGGTTCCGTCTTGGCGACCCGAACGAATCCAATTACCTCCCCTATATTTTCGGAGTCAATGTCCTCGACAATGACTTCCCTGCCAATTCGACGACTTGGTTTTCAGGCTGCTATTTCCACTTGCTGGTCTTTTGGGCGCTTGTTCTAAGACGCTTCGAGCCGACCTGGAAAGTCTTCTGCCTAGCTGCACTTGTTGAATTGACCGTTCGGGCGATTGTCATTTTGGCCGATCGCGAATATACCGCCTACATGTTGCTGACCAATTGGTTGCTGGTTCTGCTGCTTGGGCAGCTTATGGGAACGAGACGGAGTGCAACACAAGCAGAACTAGCAGATCAAACTTCCGTAACTTCGTTCCGGCGCCCGATCGTCGCGCTAGGCAGCACTCTTACTCTAGCTGCATTTGCGGTTGCCTGGGCGCAGCTCGTAAGGGAACAACAAATAACTTTCTCGACCACCTTTGGACACTTTCCAAAGCTCGATCGATTCTCCTCAGCGGTCGCGACCACTGTCAGTGTTTCCTTACAATACTGTCTTTACACTTTTGGCGCCTACCATATTGCCCAAGCGTTGCCCAATCTTCGGTTTGTCCAATTTCTAGCTCGAAACACGTTGATTGTCTTCTTAATTCACATGCCTGTTATACTCTGGCTTCGACCGAGGCTGAACGCATTACTCCCAAGTAGTTGGACGCAGGCGCTCTGTAACCAGTTGATTTACTTCGTTTTTCTGGCCTGCGTGTCATCACTCGCGATTGCCCTGGCTCAGCCCAAGCGACTCCGATCATGGCTCGGATTCCGACTTTTTGGACAGGCTTTCCAGCAGTAGAGAGTTCATAGGCAATGCACCGTCCGCTGTTGATTTAGTGAGCCGCGACGCGTGAGCGGCTCCCCCAAATTGCCAGCGTCGAATGAATCAACAGCCCGTAAGCCACGGTTTTGGCTGGAAAAAGCGTCAGCGTACAACAACCGTGGCTAACGCCAAAACGGCTAATAACACTTAACCTCGTGTCATTCGGGTCTGACACGAATGGCACGAGGTTAAGGCTTTCTACGTAGCGGAATTCGCCAAGAAATTCGGTTTTCAGAGCGAGAAGACCTTTTCCGAAATCCTGGGCGAATTCCGCTACGCCTTAACCTCGTACCATTCGTGTCAGATACCTTTTAATTTGGATTTATGGAGTAATTGCCGTGCTGTCCATCGACGCAACCAAGGAAATCATCCTAGATGCCATCAGGCAACTCAATTTGGCCAGGCTACCCGATCAACAGCTGGAAACTCAATCAACGTCCGCAATTTTCGCACAGGACAGCCCACTCGATTCGCTAGGCCTGGTGGCTTTGGTGATCGACATCGAAGAGGCGCTGCTTGATGAGGGGATCGAGATTTCACTTAGTGACGAAAAAACAATGTCGCAAAGACACAGCCCATTTCGGACCGTTGAAACGTTAGCTCACTTCATTGTGGACAAGGTGACCAGTGAACATGGCCAATGAACACCCGTCTGCCGCGGCGCATCCAAGGCAAGTATTCATAACGGGAGCCAGTCGCGGTATCGGCCGAGCTCTGGCCGAACACTTCTTGGCGCTGGGCGATGCAGTTACAGGATGTTCGAGAACTGCCTCCGAACTAAAACATCCGAATTACAAACACCTGTGCGCGGACCTAACGCAGCCTAGCGAAATTGGCGCCATGATGTCCCAACTCAGGAGCCAATCCAAACGACTTGACGTGCTGATTAACAATGCCGGAGCAGCCGCGATGACGCCGGCGGCCTTACAGCCTCCTGACGCGTCTCGAGAATTGGTTGAATTGAATCTGAATTCAGTGATTCACATCACCCACGACGCGATTCGACTATTGAAGCGCGGTCGCGACGCCCGCATCATCAATCTAACGACAGTTGCGGTGCCCTGGCGATTAGAGGGTGAAGCTGTCTATTCCGCTACGAAAGCTGCCGTCGAACAGTGGACCAGGGTCCTGGCCAAAGAATTGGGACCGTTGGGGATCACCTGCAATGCCATCGGTCCTTCACCGATTGAAACCGACCTGATACGGGCGATTCCTAAGAAAAAGATTGAGCAGCTTCTTCTGCGACAAGCCATACCGCGCTTTGGTAGCATGCGGGACATGAGCCACGTGGTTGACTTTTTACTTGATCCCAAGAGTGATTTTATCACCGGCCAGGTTATCTACCTGGGAGGTGTCGGATAGTGAACGACTGGTGCAAAAAATTTGAGCGGTATTCAGACTCGCCTGCGCTGCTGATTGGTGACCAGACCGAGGAAATAGGCTATCGCGATCTGGCGCGTGAAGTACGGCATTGGCGCGAACATTGCCGCAGTCGTGGGGTGGGAGAATCGAGTGTTGTCGCGTTCCCGGCGATCTACGATCTGCGGTCGGTTAGCCTGTTCTTTGCGCTGGCGGAATGCCGGGCCATACTGGTTCCGCTGCCAGCGGACAGTAGTTCCGAGAACCAACGCTTGCAAGACATCGCTGGGGTTACCCACCAACTGATTAACGAAACGATCGAGTTGACGCCAGTGGGTTCTGAGCACCAGCATGGCTTGTACGAACAGCTCCGCAAGGCGGGCCATCCCGGGTTGGTATTATTTACATCGGGTTCCACGGGACAACCCAAGGCCGCGGTCCACGATCTGCACGCGTTGTATTCCAGATACGCAACACCAAGACCCTGTGCCCGCATGTTAGTGTTCATGCAAATGGACCATATCGGAGGCGTAAACACCCTGCTGTATATCGCCTCGAACGGTGGGACGATCGTATCCCCCGCTTCGCGAAGTGCACATGACGTGTGCGCAGCAATCGAAAAACATCGGGTTCAAGTTCTACCGACGTCACCGACATTTATCAATATGCTCTTGATCTCCGGTTGCTTGGAAAGTTTCGACCTGTCATCGCTTGAGAGGATCACCTACGGTTCCGAACCCATGCCCCAGAGCGTGTTGTCTCGCATTACGCAGATGGTACCCCAGGCGCAAATGCTGCAGACGTACGGTACAACCGAATTGGGAATCTTGAAATCTCAATCCCGCGCCAACGGATCGCTATGGATGAAGGTGGGCGGGGCGGGATACGATGTTAAGGTCGTCGATGGGCGTTTGTGGGTGCGGGCTGCAACGGCCATGTTGGGATACTTGAACGCACCCAGTCCATTCGACGCGGAAGGTTATATGGACACCGGAGATCAGGTCGAGATCGATGGCGATTGGCTCAGAATTCTTGGTCGCAAGTCTGAGACGATCAATGTAGGAGGTCTGAAAGTTTCTCCGATAGACGTGGAAAGCGTCTTGCTAGACCTGCCTGACGTGGTGGAGGCTGCGGTACGGGCTGAGCCACACCCATTGACGGGACAAATCGTCACCGCCATCGTTCGCCTGAGTTCCACTGGCGAATCGTTGAGGGACTTCAAGGCTCGCATGCGAGCTTTCTGCCAGGACGTGCTCCCGCCCCACGCGATTCCATCCAAGGTTAGAATTGTAGACTCCGAATTGGTAACCGATCGCTTCAAACGTCAGCACTAAGATCTTATCTGGATCTTCCGAATAAAGAGTACGTAGTCGCAACAACTCCCTGTGTTTAAGGGGGAGTTCGGGCCGAAGGCCCAGCAGATTACCTAGCCCAGGCCGAAGGCCTAGGAACGCGAGTTTAATTCCCAGAGTAGGGCCGAAGGCCCGGCAGATTGTTGCCCATGCGTGGCCAACTGCGGGCTTACAGCCCAAGCGAATTGCGCGGGGTCCAACGTCCCTGGCCTGCAGCCAGGGCTAGATAATCGGCCGGGGCTTCGCCCCTAAATGCTTAGATAAGACCAGGTAAGTACACTTAATTCTGATGAACTTCTTTTTTCGGATTCTATTGTAAGTGACTTCCGCTGGAATCGAGGCCCGATTCAACGCCGGAAAATTTTGTACACTATGTCGTTTGCCTTTCGAGAATCCTTAAAAGCTGGTTTGCATGGGTTGGCTTGCATTTGTGTATCGCCGACAGTGGGACTCTGTCGCTTGGAGTCTCTGCTATTGGGTGCCAGCAGCCATCGACTGTTTATTAGCTTTGGCCAGTTTTTTTCGTTGCTTCCTGGGCTTACGGGAAACTGCTTGCGCCGTGCCTTTTACTGTGGTACCTTGCGAAGCTGTAACAGAAATTGCAAGATTGGATTTGGAACGATATTTAGCCAACCGAGTTCGATCGTCGAATCGAACGTGTTCATCGGCAATTACGCGCTCTTGGGGCATGTTCACTTGGAACACGATTGCCTTATAGGCAGTCGTGCCAGCATCCTGAGCAGTGGTGCTGCCCACGAACTAGATGACGATGGGAGATGGACCCCCTTTGATGCGCAGCGCGTTCGCGTGACCCATATAGGGAGCAATGTGTGGGTTGGTGAGGCGGCCGTGGTAGTCGCCGACGTTGGCCCAAACTCAATGATCGGCGCGGGGGCCGTGGTGAGCGCTCCTGTCCCAGCAGGAATAATGGTGGCAGGCAACCCAGCTCGCTTCGTTCGGAATTTGATCAAGCCGCCGGCTTAAAGATCGTCTTCGAGCCGTCCGTTGCCCAGGAATATTGAGGACGCGGGGGGACCGTATGCATCACTAACAGGCTGCTTATAGCCACCCACACGACGTAGGAATTTAACCTATTGAGTTGCAACGATACGCCGCAATAACTATTTCCAGATGACTGCGGCGGAAATCGAAATTTCCAAATGACACGTTAACTCTGTTTAACCGTGTTTTGTCAAAAATGCGATAGATGTGCAAACTGGGGTGACTTTGGCGATTGATGTGTGTATATTTACCGCACCTTTTCTGCGCCATATTATTCAAGCGCGTTTGCTCGCCTAGCTACTATGCGAACTTTCCCCAAACCGAGACGAATCAGTACGATGCGTAAGCTCAGAACTTCGACAATGCACCGAGCGTTGCGAACGCGGCGGAAAAATAATGGAATGCTTCTCCAGCGCCGAGCCATCGTAGAACAACTTGAACGACGTGACCTGTTGACTTCGTTCGCATGTAATATCACACCCTTTGGAATAGTTGGTACTGAACTCGCCGACAGTCTCACTGTTTCAACACCAACGGACAACGTGGTTTTTGGCCTAGGGGGAAGCGATCTCATCAGTGTCTCCGGTGGACCTGGCAGAGTCTGTGGGGGAGCGGGGGACGACAGAATAAATTCTGGAATATGGACGGATGACATCGCGTATGGAGGAGAAGGTAATGATTATTTGTTCGGTCAATGGGGAAACGACTACCTGTATGGTGATGCAGGTAATGATCAACTGAACGGCGGTGCAGGCAACGATGTTTTAGACGGCGGCGATGGCGATGACCGATTGTTCGGCGATTATGGTAACGACACCCTAATTGGTGGCGCGGGCAACGACAGTCTCTATCCACAGTTAGGTCACAACACAGTCGACGGCGGAATTGGGATCGATTATCTATTCCTGTATAAGCCGTTTTTGGAGTTCGATTTGAGATTCGAATCGACGGGAACGATCAATGTTTTTGATAAAGATGGGACTGGTTCAAGTTCCGCGACAAATGTCGAGTTCATCGTTTTTACGGATGGAAAACTCGATACTTCCACCAAAGAATTCATCGATGGGCCATCGCCCGATCCGCGATCGCCCCAAACGCCAGTTAAGGTCGAAACGGTCATCGCTCAAAATGTCATAGACAGCTTGGTGGATATCTCGAATATCTCGCAGGCGATCGTCGCATTGCGAGTTCAAAACACGGATACCACAACATCTTCAAGTGGTTTTGTAACAATCGGTCATGTATTCAAGCAGGGCGATGTTCCCGCTGGATCAGGTATTGCGGCGAAGATTGGCCAAGTGGAAACCGAGGTGCAACTTGACGTAAAAGCCCGTTACGACGATGGCTCTGTCAAACACGCGCTGCTTACGTTTTTTGTTCCTGAACTACAACCGAGTATGCCTACGTCGTTAAAATCTGCAATAGACGTGGTTCTAGTTAAGTCGAACATCACTTCGCCAGAAGTTATGGTACCTCAGAATATTTTATCCAGCAATTTCCAATTGAGCGCTGATATAGGAATCGACCAGGGTAACGGTGATTGGCTTGTATACGCATCGGGGCGCGATCTAAGCTCACCCAATGCGAGCGAGGAACATGTCAATACACTTTACAATCTAACGAAACCTTTGGAACTACGATTCGCCGAGAATCAGAGCCAACCGTTGCAGTTAACTGTTCGAGGTTCAAAGGTTGTCAATGGGAGACTAGTCGACTCAGTGTTGAAGAATCTGGAGGTCATTCCTAATGGCTTACATGCTACGGTCGATCTCGCTAGTATAACTGCAGGGACAACTGTCGACAAAGTTTGGTTATCAGGCGCACCATTGGGAACGTCGATTCCATACGCAATTAATATGGGCAATGGTACAAAAGCCCCGACAATACATGTGGACGCTAGAAAACTTCTGGAAAAAGCTGTCGCTGATGGGAATGTGTCGTTGTGGATGGCCGGGCAATTTGCCGTTGAGGTACGAGTTGAAGAAGCCGTCGGCGATGGCCTTGCGGCTCGTTTCGATATCCGTTTTTACAAGGATGGTTCGATTCGCACAAATGTAATCTTGCTCAACGAAACCCCCACATTTAGTTCAGGAAATCGCAATCTCACATACGGGATTTTGGTAAGGCAAAATGACCAAACTAATCTACAAATTCTCGGGATGCAGCATGCAAGAAACTCAAACTGGAGTCAACTCATTTGGAGCGGCAATCAGCCTACATTGCATGTCATTCAAGACACAGGGTATCTCTTGTCTACGGGTGCAGTTCCGCAGTACGATCTGTCTATGCCCGTTGCGATTGACCAAACCACGTTTGACGGCATCTCTAACGACACAATGGGTTTTGGGCCGATGGGGCGAGGAACAGTTCAAAATTTAATGCCGGATCCAGGGGAACGCTCCGACATCGGGCCGCTTCCCGATTGGGCTGCGCGATATATTCTAACACAGGATTATCGAGACTTTGCCGTGCTTTTAGGTAATGGTCGAGTTTCTGGCAGCGTCCCTTGGCATTTTATTGACGCGACTACAGGGACGTATTTGGACATTAACAATCACCCGCTAGTGTGGCTTGACTCAAGAGGAACGTCGAGGGACTACAAGAATGACGCATTGCCCGCAGATGTTTTTGACTATCAAGTGGGTTTTATTCCGGATGTCGCGCACCAACCATCATTGAGTTATGTTCCCTATTTATTCACTGGTGATCACTATTTTGCGGATGAGTTATCTGCCCAAGCCAGTTGGACCATAGCCAATGTTTGGCCTGCTAATCGCTGGCAATCCGACACGAAGGATTTGCTGGCTTTCCAACAGGTGCGAGGATTTGCTTGGGCGATGAGAACTCTGGGCGACGCGGCTTTTTTGCTGCCTGATACGGCAGTTTTAAAGCCTCATTTTGTCAGCATCATTCAAAATAACATCGAATGGGTCAATGAATCGTTCGTGTCTGACACTATTTTCGAAGACGCACCGCGAGGTATGCTTTCCGGCGTACTAAGCCGTCCTTGGAACGATAGATACAACGCGGGCAGGTATGGATATGTTGCGCTTTGGCAGAATGACTATCTTGCCGCAACTTTTGGAACCTTGGTTGCACGAGGCTTTTCAGATGCGGCGACCATTCTAAATTGGCAGGCCAACGCCCTTGCCGGTCGTTTCATATCCAGTGATCTTGGTATTGACCCACTCAATGGCGGCATCTACCAAATGCCTGCCGAAGATTCTTTCGCCGAGGACGCAAGCCACGGACCTGCGAACTCGAGCGAAGGCTTCACTTTCACGACTTGGTCCCAAGTACAGGCTGCGATCAACGATACTGGGGCTAACGTTGTTGCGTTTGGCTATGGCCCAGGCGATTACGCCACGAAATCGATGAACGCAATTTCGGCGATGATGAGCTATGCAGACAATGTCGATGCCTTCGAAGCCTACGGATTCCTAGCGGCAGCTACATACGCTGACCGGCATACAGCGATCTTTAGTCAACATCCTCGAAATTCGATTCAACCACGACTTGCAGATGGTACGCTATTGACACTCGATCGAATAACAATCGCGAGTGGACCAACCGAGACAGTCATAGGATCTGATGAAACCGAACTCATCTACAGTTCAGAAGGCAATGACACTGTCAATGGTATGGCTGGAATCGATTTGCTGTACGGTGCGCTCGGTAACGACGTACTTTACGGGGGGGAAGGAGACGATTATTTATTTGGCAATTCTGGCGACGACAAGCTCTATGGTGACGCAGGAAATGACGTACTCCGCGGTGGAATCGGAGGAGATCTATTGGACGGTGGATCTGGTGACGACTCAATCTACTATCAAGGCGATGACACAGTCGTTGGCGGACTAGGTACTGACACGTTGAAACTCCAAAACTGGCGAGCAGCGACCATCGACTTGCGGAGCGGCAAATTCAGCGGCATAGAGTCAATCGATTTGCGAAATCAGCCAAACTTAGACGTCGCCGTGATTGATCGTTTGATCATCGATGCCAACAATATACGTCAAATTAGCGATTCAGGCGAACTTTTCGTCAGGGCAAACCCGTCCGATCTCATCACCATTCTGGGAAGTTTTTCATTCATAGAGGAACGGCTGGTTGGCGACGAACGATTCAACCACTACGTCCATGCAGATACCCATATCTATGTACTGGTAGGATCAAATGTCAATGGAAGTTCTTCAGTTGGAACAGCACCGCGATTCATTCCACGCAGCGAAATCATTAATGGGGAAGTCACCAACCATAATCGTTCTGGAGTGGAATCGCTTTCGCTGGCATTCGACCAAACAGTAACGATTACCTCACCGGCGGCCTTAATCATTCGGGACAGCACGACAGGCAATCAAATTGATCTGACTGCTGCCACTCTGTCCGGTGACGGTACCAACCAACTGTGGTGGAATTTCGACAGAGTGGTTTTCCCAAATGGACGTTACACTTTTGAAATCTCCAGAACGAGTGTGGTGAATAACACCGGTATCAACCTGGCCGAATCGCTCGCTGGCCAGTTTCATGTGTTACGCGGCGATCTCAACGGAGATGCGAAAGTGGATTCAACCGATCTGGCGCTCGTCAGTGTCAACTTTTCGCCTCTGCCAGGTCTCAAATACCGTGCCGGCGATGCAAATGGCGACGGCTTAGTGCGCTCAGATGATTTTGCGGTGGTCGCAGCCAACTTTAATCCAATTGGTTTGCCAGCTGCGCTATTGCTCGGTGACAAGGACGATCCCGAAGACGATTGAAAGTCGACACTAAACAACACACCGCAGGAAGGTTAGACCCAGATCATTCGCTAGGGCCATAGTCAAGTGCGGGTTCAAGCGTGCCGCAACCTCGCGGGGTTCACTGGTAGCCAAAACTTCTAGCGGCGCAGTCTCCGAGGGGGAGGTTGAGGATCATCGAGTCGAATTGCTGGCTCCTACTTCTCCAAACAATGCAACCCCCTGGCTGAGCCCCCCCGGCCGATTGGCCAAATCACAAGGTTGGCGTTCTTTTATTAATTTGAATTCGGCGCGGCGCGGACTACACTTGTCAGTGAACTTTTGGTCCGGCCAGTTCGAAGTCAGATTTCCAGGAATAGAACATGAACATTCACTCTTCTGTACTGCCGATGGCAATGCTCTTATGCGGTGCATTCCTGAGCAAGTCAGTTCAGGCCGATATCATAAACTTCGTCGTTGATATTCAGCCCACGGAGGTTGAGGCTGGACAATCGGTCGAATGGCGTCTTTTTGCAACTGTGTCGCAGCAGAGTCCCAATAACTGGGGGATTTCCAACCTGTCAGTCAATCTGTCGGATTCCTTAGGGGAGTCTTTAGCGCCCGCTTCGGTTGGCAGTCCCTTCGCTAATTACACTTTCTTTGCAGGGGCGTTTGACAGCTCAAACAAGAAACTGACGGAGATTGCGGCAACTTTAATTCAACAAAACAATTCAACAGCCCAGGCGATCCATCCCAACAACTCAATGACCAATACTAACTTGGGCCCGCTTTTGTTAGCCACAGGCAGCTATGTTCCCACGACGACCGGACTACACACGCTGGCCGTCGAGGCGGGGTCGTTGAATTCATTCTTCACGGCCAGTTCGCAATTTTTGGGTAATGGTCAGGGTTTTACCGTCGCGGTGCAATCCGATTCATTTACCGTAACTGCGGTGCCTGAGACAAGTTGCCTACCGATGGTCGTTACCTCGTTGCTTCTAGGTTGCTGTTATTACAGACCCACTCGTTTCCGCAAGAATCGAAACTTTGTGTGAAAAGCATAGAGCTTTTTAGGAATCGACAATCCTCAACTGTTGTGGTTCTTAGTCGAATGGAAATACCAACCCGTCGCCCCTCACATTGCTTACCGCCACTCACACTCTTCAATACCGCCGTTGCTGACTGCTATTAGGGCGGTGAACGCATGGCGAATCGGCGGCATGGAAACGCTCTTTTCAACTGCCCTTCCCAACGCCCTTGAGCGACTTCGTACAAGTCTTTCCGAAGTAGAACAAGGCGCCAACGATTTGGCTAAAGCCTCCCATTCTCTCGCACCTCCCATGAATCTGGATTGTTATCTTAAATGAGACGCTTTGGATTAGTTGCCGGAGCTCGGCCAAACTTCATGAAAATCGCGCCGATTCTACGTGAGTTGGATCAACGGGCCGGACTTCAAACTATCTTGATTCACACCGGTCAACACTACGACCGAAATTTGTCGGATGTATTTTTTGAAGAGCTTGGAATTCGTCAGCCTGATATTTCGCTAAACGTTGGCTCGGGATCGCATGCCAAACAAACGGCGGAGGTGATGGTGGCCATAGAACAAGTCGTGTTGGACGCACAACAGGCGGGCCTTCCCTTTGATCGCCTGGTCGTAGTGGGTGACGTCAATTCCACCATGGCAGCGGCGATTGCGGCAACAAAAATGCATGTACCGGTGGCGCATGTCGAAGCGGGCTTGAGAAGCTTTGATCGAGACATGCCCGAAGAGATCAATCGATTATTGACCGATTCCATCTCCGACATGCTGTTCTGTTCCGAGCCCGCCGGAGTTGAGAATCTACTCCGAGAAGGGCACTCGCCCTCCCAGGTGCATTTGGTGGGTAATGTCATGATCGATACGTTGCTGACGCAGGTCCAGCGGGCTCGGGAGCAAGATACGCTCGAGCGCCTGGACTTGGCGGCCAACGGGTACGGCGTGGTGACATTACATCGACCCTCGAATGTCGATGACCCGAACTCACTTGCCGAACTGTTAAACGTATTGGCGGAAATAGCAGGGGAGATGCCGTTCATCTTCCCTGTCCATCCGCGCACTCAGGGGCGTATTAAGGAGTTCGGTTTGCAACCGACCATCGACGCCGCTCCCAACTTGCGTTTGCTGGAGCCGCTGGGCTATCTTGATTTTCTGTGTCTGACTTCGCGGGCCAAAGTGATCGTCACCGATTCAGGTGGCCTGCAGGAGGAGTCAACTGCGTTAGGTGTCCCCTGCCTGACGCTGCGCACCAACACGGAACGCCCCATTACCTGCGACGAGGGGACGGGAACTCTCATCGGCAACTCCGCCGATCAGCTTCGGGAGTTGTTGACGCAGGTCTTGCGCGGGAACTATAAACTAGGCAAATGCCCAGCATTGTGGGATGGCAAGGCAGCCGTGAGGATCGTCGATTTGCTCGCTTCGCAATGATTCCGTACGAGTTCGCGTCCCGTATTAGGGCCGAAGGTCCGGAAGGCCTGGGTGTACGAGTTCAGGTACCAGGTTAGGACCGAAGGTCCGGCAGATTACCTAGCCCAGGCTAAAGGCCTGGGGGGTACGAGTTCGCGTTCCACGATAGGGCCGAAGGTCCGGCAGATTGTTGCGCCTGCCTGATTATTGGCCGGGCCTACAGCCCTTACGTTTAGCGCGG
>JBGSMY010000294.1:0-31289 GCA_041739975.1 Pirellulaceae bacterium | reverse complement strand
GTCTGCTGACCGCCGGAATATTAGCAGCCATTATGTCGTCGCTGGACAGCCAGTTTTTATGCTTGGGGACCATGTTTACCAATGATATCGTGGTCCATTACGCCGGCGAAGGCAAAGTTTCTGACCGCGCTCAAATGTGGATCGCACGAATTTTTGTCGTGGTAATCGTGGGGGTTTGTTATGGCTTGAGCTTGCTAGGTTTGCGAAGTGTATTTGATCTGGGAGTCTGGAGCTTTATGGGCTTTGCGGGGCTATTTCCAGTGGTCATGGCCGCGCTCTACTGGCGGCGATTGACTGCCGCCGGGGCACTCGCCGGAATCTTGGCGATGGCCGGATCTTGGGTGTTTTTCTTTTGGCAAAGCGGCTGGGGAGCCAATAAGAACTTCGCGATCGTGATCGATTTAGGTGAAGACCACGAAAAAATAAACCCAGTCGTGGTAATATTACTTTGCGCAACGCTAGCAATGATTGCGACGTCGTATTTGACCCGACGACCTTCGCGGGCGACGATCGACCGCTTTTTCCCGTCCAGCGAACCGCACATAAACTAGTTCTGGCCCCAAAAAATCGGCCAGAAACGACTCATGTTGCCCCAGGATCCAGCCGAAAATGGTTCGGTGGTGGACTGGTACGTGGGTTTCAACAGAATATTGCTGGCGTTTTACAACACCCAACGTACCTCGGGGCTTGCAAATTCTCGGAAAAATGTCACAATCCGAAGTTTCCTGTTGACGATATTCAGCATCCGTTACCCTTAGTAAGAAGAATCTAAAAATCGTATGGCGTTCGCTCCTAACAAACCTCAACGTCCTCGACGTAAACCAAAACCCAAAACAAAGACCGTCCGCAAGGATCCATTGTTTGTGGACGGCGAACGACCACGTCCAATGTACGTCGATTACAAAAATTTGGACTTGTTGAAAAAACTCGTTAGCCGTCACGGCAAAATTGTCGGTCGTCGCAAGACCGGTTGTTCGGCGGTTAGTCAACATGCTGTTTCGGCCGCCATCAAACGAGCACGATTCATTGCCCTGCTGACGTACGTCGGTGAATAAAGACGTCGGTGAATAAAGACGTCGGTGAATAAAGACGTCGTTGAATAAAGACGTCGGTGAATAAATACGTCGGTGAATAAAGACGTCGGTGAATAAAGACGTCGGTGAATAAAGACGGCGCTATTCGATCGGCGCCATAAAAAAAATTTGTAGTCAGGCAGTCATTTGTCTTCGGCTGGATCGCGGATTAAAATCATCGCTGACTCGTCAATTTAAAAAGCGTCGACACGATCCGATAGTTCTCGTCGGGATTGCGGTTATTAGTGGATTGCGGTTCACACCGTTTAGGTTCAGTAGTTAAAAAATTAGAAGCTCGGTGGAGGTCAGCCCAGACGATGGGCAAACTCTGTCCGAGCTTTGCCGTTTGTCGACCGAAAAATCCAGAATGCGAATTCGGGTCAACGACTTTTGGCTCGTATCGTCTGACGGCCAGCATCGTCTGACGGCCCGCATCGTCTGACGGCCCGCATCGTCTGATGTGGGGCTGCAAAAATGTTACAGTGTAGTCAAAACCTGAGTTAACCTGTGAACCTGGACACCCAGACCCCATGGCACAAATTTTTACTGCTCAACGTCGCGTTGAATTTCGCGATACCGACATGGCGGGCATTGTTCACTTCTCGGTGTTCTTTACTTACATGGAACAAACCGAACATCAATGGCTGCGTTCTCTGGGACTATCGGTGATTGATCAAATGATTGACGGTAATCACATCAGCTGGCCGCGGGTCGCGGCGCAATGTCAGTACCGTCGTCCACTAAAATTCGAACAGCTCGTCGATGTGAAAATGTCGATTGCCAAATTGGGGCAATCGAGTGTCACCTACCGACATGAATTCTGGCACGATGGAGTGTTGATGGCCGAAGGATCGATCACTGCGGTTTGTTGTCGCATGTTACACGGACAACCGCCGCAATCAACTCCGATTCCCGTGGTGATTCGCCAGCAATTCGAACCTTATGTAATTGAGACGGAGTAACAAATGGCGGATCTTGTTGTTGCTGAATTGACCAAATCGTTCCCCGCCGCTCAAGGTCAATTACAAATACTAACGGGCATCGATTTTGAACTCTCTCGTCGAGAAAACTTGGTGATTCTGGGCCCAAGCGGCAGTGGCAAGAGCACCTTGCTGCATATTATTGGAACTCTGGATCAACCGACTAGCGGCACAGTGCAACTCGAAGGCATCGATCCATTTTCACTACCCGCGGCCGAACTCGCTAAGTTTCGCAATCGCCGAATAGGATTTATTTTCCAAGAACACCATTTGTTGCCCCAATTGTCGGCGTTGGAAAATGTAGTGATGCCGGTATTGGCGGAGCGTCAAGTGCAAACGGCCGACATTGTCCGAGCCCGAGAATTGCTGGAACGAGTCGGTTTGGGACACCGCGAATCCCATCGCCCCGGGCAACTTTCCGGCGGCGAACGACAACGGGTTGCCGTGGCCCGAGCACTGATTTGCCAACCCGCATTGCTATTGGCCGATGAACCGACGGGCAGCCTCGATCAACTGAATGCGGAATCGATCGGCGATCTCCTGCTCGACGTCCAAGAGCATACGGGCACGATGTTGATCTGCGTCACTCACAGTGAACCGTTAGCTGGTCGATTCCAGCGACAACTGCGTTTGAATCGCGGTAAACTAGTAAAAGGTGAATCGGCGGCCTCGGCCCATCATTAGTACTCAATTGATTGTTAGCGCAAACGAAAGCGAGCCTGTTCGATATGCCCGACTATCGCGCCATCTACGATACGATTATCGAACAACAGGCGAACTATAATTCGTCGCAAAATTCGCCCGGGTTTCTGAACTGCGTGCTCGAGCAGCGGTGGCTGCAAACTCTTGGCGGCCGCTCGCTCGATTTTGGTTGTGGTGCCGGGTTTGTGGTCGAATTTTTGAGCCAATCGCCTTTTCAATTGGAAGTCTGGGCGGTGGATGTCAGCGAAGTTGCAGTGAGCAAGACGCTGACTCGATTGCGGCAATTGCGGCCCGGCGCTGGCGACGAACGGGTACAGCGACTGACGGATCTGACATTGCCGTTTGCCGATGATTTTTTTGGATTAGTGACCTGTTTTGACGTGTTAGAGCATTTGGACGAAACAGATATTTTGGCCGCTTGGTCGGAGCTACAACGGGTACTGCGTCGGGGTGGGATGTTTTTTGGATCGGTTTCCTGTCGGCCTTCAGGCAGTATCGATCAATTTGGCGACAATTTGCACCGCACGGTCCGTTCGATCGATTGGTGGCAACAGCTCTTGGACCCCGATCGATTGGAATACCACCGTGACAGCGGTCAATTAACGCTGTGGAAGAAAATCAAAAAACAGCTGCATCGATCGAGCTAATATCGAGCTAATAACGCGGAATGATCTGACCTCTGAAGATCCTACTACCCGCCGTTTCGGGCCAATTTTGCGTTTAAGCCCTCCGAGAAACCAAATAATTCGATTCCCATCACCCACAAATCCACCCAATTTAACATTCCTGGTAGATTTACCGTTTGTTTTCACCTCAGCTTAATAATTCCTTAACAAAAGATCTTTATCATTTACGAGGATTGCGAAGGAACCGTGAGGAAACGGTCGCGATTTTGGATCAAAGGCGATTGTAACTTGACAGATTAGAATGATAGCAACGATGGCCAAAACAAGAATATTGATCGTAGAAGACGACCGGGCATTGGCGAGTGTGGTTGAATACAACCTCGTTCAATCGGGATACGATGTGATCGTCACACACGACGGCCAAGACGGCTTGAATCAGGCAAAACTCAAACTACCCGATTTGATATTATTGGATTTAATGGTGCCGGTAATCGACGGGTTGGAAGTTTGCCGGCGACTGCGCAGCGGCAGCGACACAGCCTCGATTCCGGTGATCATGTTGACGGCTAAGAGCGAAGAGACGGATCAAGTTGTTGGTTACAGCGTTGGTGCCGACGATTATGTGACCAAACCGTTTAGTGTTAAGGTATTGATGGAGCGGATCAAATCGCTCTTGCGTCGCCAGAGTCGACAAGCGGCAGGGACGACCGACATTTTGAGTTTTGCCGGAATAACGGTGGATCGGGTTAAGCATCGGATTGAGTTGGACGGCGTGCCGATGGATTTGACGCCCAGTGAATTTCGGCTGTTGGACACTTTTATTCGTCAGCCAGGCCGGGCTTTTGACCGCAGCGAGTTGATCGACGCCGCCTTGGGCGCCGACACTTTAGTTTTGGAGCGAACCATCGACGTCCACATTCGGTCCTTACGAAAGAAGCTTGGCGAATCTGCCGACCTGATCCAGACGGTTCGTGGGATTGGTTATCGGTTTAATGACACCAAGAACCAAGAATATGTGGGCGACTAAAAATGGTTTTGAGTTCCGAATTCAGTTGCTCATGCCTTGGATTCAGTTGCCTACGAATCGGGTAATTAGCTTTAGCTTTTGGTAGATTGGCTCGCGCATTCGGTCGAATTGTTCTGGTACGACCGATGGGTTCTTTGGTTGCGGTCATAACCGTGGAGTCGGGAGCGCGTTGAGGGTAGGCAATTGAAGAGGGTCAATTTGCTTTTGGTATTTTTTGGCGATTTTATCGGTCAAAAACTCGATAAAGCTAATAGATCGTCGGTGATTACCAATCAAAAACGTCGCGGACGATCATCGGGTAGTCGATTTGCACCGGTCTTGCCAGATTAAGTGTCTTTATTTACACTAGCTTCACGAAAAGTTGAGATATTTATTCCCCTGTAGCTCAGTCGGTAGAGCAGCGGACTGTTAATCCGCGTGTCCCAGGTTCGAGCCCTGGCGGGGGAGCTTGAGGTAATTTTTAGGATAGCAGGATTGCAAGGCACAAAACCACGACGTTTATCGTAGCTATCGAAACCAACCAGTTATAGGTTTCGCTACGTTGTTTGAGGACAGTGCTTTCGTGTTCAATGGCCAAGCAAATGTCATTCATCATGTTGGCAGCGGCGCTTGAATTTTCTAATTCAATCTCACCCCAGATTGAATTGACGTCAAATGTTCCGGGAAGCGCACCTAAGTAAGTCCTCCAAAGTGATTGTGCTAAGCAAAACTGAATTCCCAAAATGACTATTGCTGTTGCAGCGAGATAGTTTCCGTAAGTTATTTCGTCGCCTCGGAAACTAACGACACTTAAGAGCCCCGTAAGGAGCGAAGACGACATAATCAACGTCGATGTTCGCTCACTTAACGATCGCCCGCTGCTATCGATTGATTCGTAACATTTCCAAAGTCGTTCGATTTGTCGGTCTATGTTTTCAGGTGAGATGCTCATGTCAGACTCCAAATTAAATTCAACTAAAAACGACTCCAGCGAAAAAAAGCCAACTGCACCGATCACACGGCCCGCTGAAATCACGACAGCAATTAAGGGTGCAAAAGAAACGACTACTAAAAAGCCCATCCGCAACAAATAGTAGCAGTTCATGGTGGTATTGACACCCAGGAACTGGACACCAAAATAAGGGTCGATCTGCACGCTTGATGATGTTGGTTAAAGGTCATCAGGATTGGCCGTCGATCTGAAATCCTCTCCGGCTGATTACCGGAGAGGTATTTTTATGCGCAATGGGAATTGTTAAGCAATTGGCCGCGCGGGAGAATTACCTGTAATCGAACAAAAGAATAAGCCAAATTTTTCCGAAAGGTTTTGCTTAAGGTTCATTGCATCGATCGCTTGCTCGTGAACCGAAATCGTTTTGCGAAATTCGCCCGGACCATCAAATCCATTCTCTGCAATCTTTGAAAAGTTCTTCTGCACCTCACTGAGGTATTCACTGGTGGATTCGACTGCGCGAGCAAGTAGTTTTTCTAGTCGCTTTGGATCCTCGGTATCTTGCGTCTCCACGCTTGACGGTGTTTCCACTAGTTCAGCCACTTTCCCTTTCGCTTTGTAGTACTCGTAGGCATGGGTGATTTCATTCGTGACTCTTAGAGTCGCTTGAATTTCACTGCGCTCGCGAAGCAGTAATTCGCGGACCTGCTTCTTGTGATTTTCGTCGAGCAGTCTTTCGGTGTTTCTGTCGGAGTGAGAAGCGTAAAAGTGATTGAAGTTAGCAAGGTAGAGTTCGAAGCTTGTAAACTCGTTCAATCTGCACTGATGCCAATACTTTTCTTGTGATTCCGAATCCTCCGTTTCGGTTTGAATTGCTGTGGTTTCTTCCAATACCATCGACTCTTCAGCAACACGTTTTTTCATATGTTCTGCGTCTCCTAAATACCGCCTGCGGGACTAATCCTAGCAAAAAAATCCCAAAAAATATTCCCATACCTAGCTTGACACGCTCAATTCGAATGGTTTACCTTGTGCAAATCGTGGCTGGGCCTAATCAATCCAGCCGGTAACTTTAACCAATCGACCAACACATCCGCCGTCTCTAAACGGCAAGCATGGGTGCTCCTGGGCACAGCCATGAATGTGGGTTGGCCAATTGGTCAACTCAAAAACCCTAATACGCAGTGCGTTTGATGCTGCGCGTAGTAGGTGCATCGTGGCCCAAGTACAAGCCAAGCCGGTGATTGTTGCGTCCCTGACGCTAGCAATTAATCTGGAGAAATTCTGCGCATTTTCTGCAGCGGTCTCAGCTGCAGTGGATGCTTACATTCGAAATCGAGCCGCACGGCCGCGCCCAACTCACGGAGGGCAATTCCCTATTCAACTGGTCTCGACGGACGGGTGGACCCACCAGTTGCTTGGAGATTTCTGCCATGAATTTAGTCCGAGTCTACAACCCAGAGTTTGTGTCTTCAGAGGCAAGCTTGATGGTTGCCTTCGAGACCGTTGTCATCCCAGCCATGCGTCGAAACGCCCGGAGCGAATCTACGATCAACGAAGTTCGCCGCGGTGTCAGAGCGTGGTGCGAATACCATGGAAAAACGGCCTTGAACACGCGGATACAATATCCGCGTGTTCAAGGCCTTGCGGACATCGGCCGCAAGGATATCCTGGCTTTTCGCGACTGGCTGATTACCGATCGCCGGTTCCCCAACGTACGGGCCAACAAGTACGTGGCAGCCGTCCAGCGGTGTCTCAAAGTACTCGAATACGAGGAATCGCCCCGCTTCGAGGTGAGCTCGCCGCCATCGATCAGGCGGCTGGACGAACAATCCCGGGAAACAAAGTTCTACTTGCGATTTCTCGACTCCGAGCAGCAAAAACGACTAGACGAGCTCCTGGCACTCGGCTCAGCGATCACCGTCGACCAGTCCGAGGAGCTAGCTCAGCTCAGGCATGCCGACGAACTCAGCCGGATCTACCGGGCGGCGTCGGTCGCCGTGTGGCCACTCGTTTCTCGCAGTGGCCAGGAAATCGACCCTGTGGCCCAATGGCAAGCGGCGATCGTTATGTGGGCCACCTATGGCCTCAGGACGCAGGATCAAGCCGCCTACGATCGTCAATCGGAACTGACGTGGTCACGCGTTTCTTGGCAGCGGGAAACGCCCCAGGTCGGATACCACGCTCAAAGCGAATGGGGCTGGTTTTCGGTGGTGATGCAGAAAACCAAACGACTTATTGTCTTGCCGTTGAGCCAAATAGCGTCCGCCCATTTGCGGGCCATTCAAACTCCTCTGTTTCAAGGCCAAGAGCCCGTGTTCAACTGGCCGCGTTGCAACCGGAACTTCTATCGCCAGTGGTATGCGATCGTCGAGGCCGCGAAGTTCCCGGCCAAGTTCGACCTGGCAAACGGTCACCAGATCAAGCTGCAAATCAAGCACCTGAGGAAAACGGCGGCGACTTGGCACGACCATTACGAGCCAGGTCTGGGATCGATTATACTTGGTCATACTTGCGGAAAGAACATCACCGACAAACACTACCGCAATCCCGAGCTACGGCTCGTGGCCGCAATGGGCGCACTACCAGTTCCCGAATCTTGGCGCTGGCTACTCGATCGCTCAAACCACAAACAAAAGTTACTGTTCAGATAAAACAACTTCCCTCGCCTCAAGCGGGAAGTTTAAACGCGCGGCTTTTGCGCGCGACAGATGACACCCATCCGCGTGGATTAGAACGCGGATGGGTGTTTTTTTTCATATTCGGTGAGTTACGACACCGAGTTTTCGTAGCGACGCCTAGCTCTCGGACCACTGGGCGTTGCTTTCTTTGTGCCCTCGACGAGTTATCACGTCGAGCTTCATTAGCGCAGGTCGGCCAGCCGGTCCGCCGGCCTGCGCTACTTTACTTAATTGTTTTTCGAGGAGGAAATATGCCCCGAGAATTTCGTTTTGAAATGAATGATGTCGTGCGACTGGAATTTGCAAACGCCAGCCCAAAAGGCATTCCCTATGAAACTGGCGAATTTGGAAATGTGGTCGCACGCACCCAGTACCGCGATGCAGAAAACAAGTATCTCGTCATTTATGTAACCAGCGACGGCCGTATGGTTGAATCCTGGTGGAGGGAATCTGCCCTCGCTTTGGAATTCCGGTACCAGGCAAACAGGCCTCCGCTAGATGACCAGGGTGAAGACGGCGGGAATTACCCCCGCGCCGCTTAATCAAATCACAAATCGTGGCGATGTTGCCACGTGCGATCGCGTCGAGCTCCCCACCAGCCTGCCGTCGCGATCGCTTTTCAAATCTATTGCGCACGATCAATTATTTTGAATGGAGTGTGTCATGTTAAAGCTAACGAGATTCCTTGGCGAATCGATTGTCATTGTCACGAAGGACGATATCCTTACCATCATGGTGACTTCGATTTCAAACGAAACAGTCACTCTTCATAGAAGCTTTCAGTCGAAACCAGGGCGCGATAAAAACGTCACGTTGGGCATTCACCAAGGTTATTCGCCTTTTGCCGAAAGAGTCGTTTTAATTTGTCTAACTGAGCTTAAGCGAAAGAGAGTTAGATTAGGGATATCTGCTCCAAAATCGTATCGCATCTATCGCTCGGAAGTCTACTCGCGGGTCCAGGCCGGACAAGGCGATCCGAGATTCGTTCCGCTCAAGGCCAGGAGGTAACTGGCCATGGGAGTCGCAAATCCATTTCACGAGTTTGTTTTTTTGGTTCGCAAGATGCGCGAGGCTCAAGTCGAGTACTTCAAGCTTAAAACGAAAACCAAACTTGACGCCGCAATGCAACTCGAACGCGATGTTGACCAAATCATTGCCGCCATCAGTCGGCCTACGCACGCCGAACGTCGCCTGGGGGCCATAGAAAGCATGGGTGGCCAATGAAAGGTACACTATACACCGACGCCGAACTAACACTCTTGCGGGATAACTATCAACTCCGGGGCGCTAATTGGTGCGCCAAAGAGCTCAATCGATCCTCCGCGTCCGTTAGAGATAAAGCACTAAAGATCGGCATTGGTCGAAAACGAGATACGTTGCCAACCCAAGTTATTCTACAGGCCATCACAAAGTACCATCCGCTTGGATATACCGATCACGAGATCTATCAAATTGTGGTCAAGGAATCGCATAAAGATTTCGACCGTGAACGCGTAGGGAAACTTCGTGCGAGTATTGGGCTGGCAAGTAATGTAAGCTCGGAACGGCATCGTGCCCGAATGCGAGGATATGCGGTTGACAATCTCAAGAAGCTTAATGTCGGGTCACTGACAGAGCTTCGCTGGAAACGCTGGCGCGAGTGGAAAACAAAGCGAGGCTTACCCGAAGACCTTACGAACATTGCAGCAGTGGCATTGGATCATTTCTTAACCCTTGGTCCAGGCATTCCAATTAGCCGAATCATGCTTTGCGGACTCTTAGACATCGATCCAAGTGATCCGAATGCTCCCAGATCGAATTCCCGGGGTGGAACAGTCCTGTCAGAGCTTTACCACAGAGGATTCATCGGCCGAATTAGGCAAGCGATGCAAGTTCAGTCGGCCCACAATTTAGGTCGGGGCCGTTTAGTCAGAATCGACCTGTATTACCTTCAGCAAGGAGTAAAACGAAATGAACAACACCATGACAATCGAGAAGGCGTCCCATATGACAGCCTCAGTGGATGACCTCGTCCAGTGGAAAATGAAGCTTCGGGCAACGTGTATTAATTCGATCACGCCCGAAGATATGCAAGCAATAGTCCTGGCACAAGTGGAACGGGCCAAGAAAGGCGATTCCAAAGCCATCAAGTTCGTCATGACTCTCTTAAGCGGGGACGAAGTTCGCGTGACCAACAACATTATTACGGATTCGCAAACGGCTCAAAAGCTCTTGAAGCAGAGCGACTCCCGCAAGACATGAAGTCACTCCGGTGAACGATGAAAAGGATTGAAATTGGAACCGGCAAAATGCGACACGCAGTGGACCGCGTATGCGGCCGACAAGCAAAACATAAGTCTTAGAAACGCACTCATCGAGCGATACATGCCACTGGTCGAGCGAATAGCACGAAGACTAAAACGGACACTGCCAAACCATGTGCAGCTCGAAGAACTCGTCTCGTCGGGTGTGCTTGGTCTGATTGATGCGATTGAAGCATTTAACGTAAGCCGTGGCGCCAAGTTTGAAAGCTACTCGGCACTTCGTATTCGCGGTGCGATTCTCGATCAACTGCGTCTTGATGACCGAATGCCGCGGATGTCACGCCGACGACAAAAAGTTATTGCCGCCGCCCAGGAAAAAGCGTGGCACAAAAGCGGCCGCAATCCAACCGCAATTGAAGTTGCTGACGAGGCCGGGTGTATGCCAGCGGAAGTTGTCCAAAACGAAGCACGTTATCGACAAAATCAAGACGTTAGCCTTAACGCCGATCGAGATACGCTCGAAGGTAAACCGTGGCATTTGCTTGACCAGATGATTGATCGCTCGCCCGGTGCTCAACCAGAGTACAGAGTCGTGTCGAAGGAACTGGCGGCCAGGTTAACTCGAGGACTCAATCAGCACCAGCGGATGATCGTCCTGTTTTACTATTTCGAGCAGCTCACCATGAAACAAATCGGCGAGACAATTGGGCTCTCGGAATCCAGGGTCAGTCAATTGCATGCGCAAACGCTACGGCAAATCAAATCCAGCATTGAGGAGGATCCAGCGTGCGAAATAAACAAGTGAGCAAGATCAAACATGAATTTGTTCTTTCGGCCTGGGAGGCGGCCATGATCGTCGTGGGGGACCGCCCAGTAGTCGTTCGCAAGATGCCCAATACGTCGCCAGGTGATGGCGTCGATCACACGAGACTTTCAGTTGAAGTGGATCCAGCTCACCAAGGCGTCACCGTCCGGCGAGGCGCGCCAGCAGAACCGGAAGTTAAGAATAGTTGATTTGCACTAACAAATTCTAGTCGCCTTGACTTCATTTTGAATCATTGGCTCATGTGTGTTGTTGTTTGTTTTTAAATCTTGAAAGGAAACGAAAATGAAAAAGTCAGCACTACTCAAAGAATGTACGCACCACGAAATCGCACTACTTGGCGTGCCTGAAATGTACCGCGTGAAGCTGGCATTTCTGGCCGGCTTTCGGTTTGCACTTGAGCCAGCGGCAAAAGCTGTTGTCCGCGCTAGTCGTTTTGGAAGCGAACATGAACAAGCTCAATTTGTTTTACGTGAAATTACCGCTGCCGGCACAGAAATTTATGATGAGATCGAATGTAATTTTGGGACGAAAGCGGCAGATCGATTCATGCAGGCAACGCGGCATCTGCACACCGTCGACGAGTTTAAGTCGAAACCTTCTGCGGAGCAGCCCCGACCTTCTAAAAGCACAGCTCCAGCGAAGTCTGCACCGGCTAATTCGAGTTCTCCGTCGCCCTCGGTCGAGGCACAGCGGCCGGGATCCAATGCGGAACCGCAATCCAAGACTTCTGAACCTTGCAATTGCCCTCGCTGCCAGATAATGCGGACCGTCGCCAGCTTGTTCGGGGGCACGGTTATTCCGGCCTAACGCCATTAGTTCAACAGGATAGAACCCAAGGTTTTTAGATGGATCGTCAGCTTCAGATCAAATTTGAGCGGGCAAGACAATTCGGGATCATTAAGAACTGGTGTCCCCAAACGATTCAAAAGGTCTCCGGCCGAACGCTTAAGATCGTTTTGAACCAAATCAACCAGTACGGCAATGGTTCCAATTGTTTTGCCTCGCAGTCTCGACTGGCCACCGAATGCGGAATTACCGAGCGGACATTCCGGCGTGCAATCGAGGTTCTCGAAGGCCTGGGCGTTTTGTGTGTCCAAAGAAGCAAGGTTGCCGATGGCCAGCGGATCACGCTCAACCGGTACACCATCGTTTGGACGGAACTCGAAATGATGGTGGAGCGTATGCTTTATGAGCGCCCGGATAAGGCATCGCCGGCGGAAGATTTTGGGGCCGAAAAACCGGAAATCCCAAAATATCAACCGGACATGGTTTCCGATCAACCGGACACAGGTGTCCTACAAGATTGTATTAGTAAGTATTACATTACCACCACCGCCCCCCTTACCCCCCAAGTCGAATCCGATCGCCGATGGCGGAGGGCGGCGGCGGATGAATTTTTTGAAAAGCCAAAAAACGAGCCCGATGCCCCCCAGCGTCCCTCGCCCGTTCCGGCAGCCGTTTGCCGCGGGACTCGGCAGCCCGAGTCCGAGATCGAGCGAATGCTGGCCTACGCCGGAATCGAACAATGGGCCACGTGTGCCGCCGAGTTTGAGCACGTTGGCCGCGAGGCCATCGGCGAAGCGATCGCTTGGTACCGGGCCAACCATGGTCTGTTTCGCGGGCCTCAGGCCATCGTTCATTTTTTGCGAAACGGCTCATGGCCGGCCAAGGGCGTCGTGTCGCCCGAAGAGGCCGAGCGGCGACTCCGCGCCGAAGCCCATCGGACGCGATCGAACGAGGCCCAGCGCGAAGCCAAGGCCCGCGCCGCGCTTCGTGACGACATCGTGATTTCCGGCAGACGAAACAAACTTTCAAATCGAGAAATCGGCCAGCAACTCGTCGCCCGCGGCCTGGACCCTGAAGGATTTTTGGAGGACCAATCGTGAAATTATCCGAACTAAGACCCTGCGACCATTGTCGTGGATCAATTGTCCCTTTTTTTTACCAAGTAACGGTTAACATTGCCGTTTTAGATCGAGCGGCCGTCGACCAGAATTTGGGAATGGCCAGATTCTTTGCGGCGGGTAACCAAATGAGTGGATCCCATTTGGCGATCGCCGAGGTGATGTCGTCCAGGCCCGACGTGGTCAAAACGGATCCGCAGCTCGAAACGGTGGTTTTCCTTTGCGCCAAATGTTACACGTCAAAGGTCTTGCTTCCGTTGGCCCTCGAAACCGCTGTGAAGTCGTCCTCAGCTGTGTGATCCAAAGACTCGCAGCCGAATTTGCAGCGTTTTAAATTTCCCGCAGCAAGGCGCGGACCAATTCCGAAACACGAGTGATGATTTGGTCTTCGGTGACGATGATTGGTTCACTAGTTGATATAGCCTTAGCTTTAACTTTCGGATCCGTGCTGGATACAAACAGCGAGTCGGTCAAAACGTATTCACCACTTTTGTTTTTCGCCACAAGAAAGTCATCCGCGTGAAGTGGCTTGCTACCAGTTTTCATGAAAGTGAATGAACCTAGCCTCGCAGAAATCGTGATAATTTCGCCAACCATTGTCTTTTACTCCCCAATTTATATCAAAAACGCAAAACCGCTTCGAGTTCCCTTGAGGCAAGATTGCTTGTTTAGGGCGCTGGTATGAGACCGGGAAGGTGCAAACAACGTACGGGCGAAAAGGTTGATTGTCAAGAATTCTTCACGCATTAAAACAGCCAGAACGCAAGAATGGCGTATTTACGCCAGCAGGAATTACAAGCTCGATTAGGTGAGTCTTAAGAAGCGGATCAAAACAAAAAACCTCACCAACTTAAAGTTGGTGAGGCCACGGGATCGGGTGATCGTGAGTCGATCGACTAGTCACGATGAGAATACGAAATCACCCATTTCCCATTCTGGGTCGGTTGACCGCAAAGCCCACCAACAAAAAACTGATGCGACCTCAAGGTGAACGTCTGTCTCGATTATAGTTCAAGACTTAAATTTCAATCGTCATTTGCTCGTGAATAGTGCGTAAAAAAGGATCCAATGGAGATTTTGGCATATTTACGCCACGGCACTTTTTTTGCTAAAGACTCGGATCGAGCCTCGATTGCCTGATCGCAACTAAGCCGCTGCGAGTTTTAAATATCCATCTGTGGCATCTGGCGTGATTGTGTAAGTGTCTCCCGAGGCGATCGTAAACGAGCTGCCGTAGTCGTACCAGCCGATGAGCCGCTTGCTGGCTGACGTGTCGTTGTAAATAACGGCGTACCTGGCCGTCGCGATCGAGCCGCCGCTTCCCGTGAAAACCACAGGGTCCCCGGTAAATTTGTAGGTTCCGGAAGTGTGTGAGCTGGAGACGCTTGCGATCGTCGTTCCGCCTGCCGTATAGCCGTTGCCGGCAGAGATCTCGGTGAGGTCGGCAAACTCTTCATTGCTGGCCACCGGGGCCGTGTTCGTGAGGGCGATTTTAATTGTGTCAGCACCGAGGTTATGGACGCCTTCTGCCAAGTCTTCTAAAAAGCAATTGAATAGTGTGAGCGTGGGCATGGATTAAACTCCTCCGAGGGATATGTTGTGTGTAGAATTGGGGCCAGAGCCTTCAGCAATCTCGCCGGCAGCCGCCTGAGAAACCCTAGCATAGGTCATTTCAGATGGCGGCAGAACTGCAACTCCACTGCCGCCGCCAATGACGCCGGTCGATAAGTCGAGGCGAGCGCTGGGCCCAGAGGCGACGACTGACGCGAGAACGCCGGCCGTGCCTGGTGTAGTCGGTGGATCGATCACGCCGCCGGAATCGAGAGTGTCATCGACGTCGTAGACAACGAAAGCGGTTTGGCAGCTACGACAAGTCACTTCGATTGGTTGAGAGTCCGGACTTCCATAGGCGTAGATGCGCTGGAATCGCCAGGTGCAAAAGAAATTGCCGCCAGCTCCTAGTTCAACCACGTGCTCGGGCACCGTCAGGTTAACGAAATGCTCAATGAATGCCGGCGGCTCCTGCGACGCGTACTGAACCACGCTGGAGATTACGCCGGTAACCATGCGAGGGACAAAAACCGGAGGAATGGTTTGGCCAGACGCGCGAAAGTTTCCATCGCTCCAGCTCTCCCCCAAACTGCAGTCGAGGCCGTCATAACTCCAGCCAACGGTTACGCCTCCGGACTGAATGGTTCGCCGTGGAATCTTGATTACAAAATTGCTGGACACAGACGCAAAGGCATGGACTAGGTGGTGGGCCTGGATGCTGGTGACCACGTGGGCATTTGTGGTGGGCGTCGTATTGAGTTTCAGGTAAGGCAGCCGGTGAAAATAGTTTGAGTTGTTCGCGATGTTAAACGGGTTAGAGATTATCCCAGTTAAAATCAGCCCGCCGCTATTAACGTTCCATGGCGTAAGCTGCGAGGCTCCGCCGTTCCACCGCACCCAGTCGAACTGCCCGCACCTGAGGAACGGTAGTCCCAGTACTCGGTGACCGCCAAAGAACCGTCGCACGTGGCCAACGGTCCCAGTGTCGATGTCGGCATATGGCGCGATGAGCTGAGCCCGGCCGACTTTGCCAGCAGGAATTGCCTCGAGTAGCCGAACTAGCGAAGTCGATCGAGCATCCGACTGGACCGCCGGGTAAACGCGATCGCGCGAGAACTGCCTGTCGATCGATTCCGACGAAGGGCCATATGCCCGAAGCAATTTCATCGCAGTGCCGCGGACTCGGTTTGTTTCCGTCGTGTTGTGGATCAATACGACGTTTGTCGGAGACTTGTCTGTTTCCAGTGCGACATTGGACAGGCCAGGCGTCAGGCCTTCACGAAAAGCGCGTGCGGACACGATGATCGGATTCCATAGTCGGACCGATGTCGGAATTGGGTCGCCGGGAAGTAGTGTTGAGAATTCGGTCATGTTCCGATTCCAATGTTGGCGAAGTCATGATCTTCGTAAAGCTTCTGGACGTAGACGCCGATCGCCTCAGGCTTCGTCCGCCCACTGGTGGTATCTGCGACCACTCGCCAGTTGACCCACAAGAATTCCCAGCCTTTCTTGTCGATGCTATTTATTCCACCGATCGAGAGGCCCGTTTTATTCTCTTGAGCTGAGAACCGATAATTGATCTCCCATGATTCGTCACCTCGCTGGCTGCCGCTTGCGCCAAGAAACAGTGCCTCGCCGGCCGCAAAGCCTTTGAACGAACCGTTATTCGTTTTCCCCGTGGCACGAAACAGCGCTAGCTTGTACGCCGCATCGACATCTGCCGCCGGCAATACGTGAGTCTCGCTAAAGTTGTAAACCGCGCTTTGGATGTCGGCGCCCTTGATCGTCTCGCCATCAAAATCGATTGCGTTGTTGACCTCGGGAGCATTCACGCCGCCGTATTTGGTGGTCGACAGTGCGTGCGTGAGGTGAATGGTTCCGCCGCCAGTTTCAAACTGGTACGACGATTCACCCTCCTGCAGCTCTTCCTTTTCACGCGATCGCTTGGTGTAGCGCACCGTCGCGTCGTACATGTCATGGCTGGTTGGCGTGAGACTGTATTCAACCTTTTCCAGTAGCCATCCATCGAGCAACTGTGCTGCGGGAGCCGTGGTGGCCAAAAGAATGAGTGCATTGTCGTAGTTCGGTTCATCGCCGATCGTGTATTCAAGATCAACCGAAGAATCGGCCATATTGATTTGGAACGCGGGGCTTTTGATCTTTTGGCGGATCCAAGCACTCATGGTGTTGCCACTCCTCCACGTTTATCCGCAGTTCGCTTGACGCTCTTCTTGATGTCAGTAAGTGCATCAAGTTGTTGTTTTGGGATATTGTCGGTAGGTCCTCCGAACCGGGCGGCTTGCTCGCTGGAGAAAGATCCGGAGGTCGTGAATTTTTCTTGCTTTTCGAGCATGCCATTTTGAGCCATTGCTTGGACTTGGCTAAGAGCCATGGCCATTCCAACACCAAAAAAGCCACCGGCTTCACCCGCGGCCTTTGGGGCCTCGGGACTTGCCGGAGCCGATGTCTCCTTGTCTTCGACGGCTTTGGCTGCCTCCTTATTGAGCTCGTCGAGTTTTTTGCGAAGCGCTTCTGGATCCATACTGCTCGCCCAGTCATTCATCATGTTGTCGATGCCGGCGTTTTCTTCGGCTCCATAAGGCTTGTAAGAGCAGGCGCAAGCGCCGCTCCAACATTGAACGCAACCTGTTTGAGTGTCGTCTGAACGTTGGCCCACGTGTCGCCAAACTTCGTCGCCGCCGCCGCATCCGAGGCGGCCACCTGAAGTCCAAGATCGCGGGCTTCTTTTCGAAGGGCCTGGATTCCCTTGGCTCCGCCAATCATCAACGGCAATAACTCGGCACCCGATCGACCAAAGACATCCATGGCGGCGGCCGTTCGTTTGGCAGGATCCTCGATTTGCGAGATCTTGTCCGCGATCACTTCGAACTGTTGGTCCGGAGAAAGCTCCAGTAGTTCGCCGACGGTTAGTCCCAGGTTATGAAATGCGTCCTGGGCGGCTTTGTTTCCTGTGGCGGCCTCGGCTAGGTTGCGCTGCTGTTTGTTCATCGCACTACCCAGCTGCTTGAAGTCGACGGCCGACTGGCTCGCAGCGTGTCGCAGTTCAGAAATCGATTCCACTGATGCGCCCGTCTTGTCGGCCATTTTGGATAGCTCGTCGCCACTGGTTGCAAAGACGGCCGTCGCGCCGAGCATCGGCCCGAGGACCGCAGCTCCAGCGCCTATCATTGCACCGCCGGCTACCGCAAGGTTCGTGCCAAAACTCTTGAGCTTTGCCTGCGCAGCTTTTAAGCCGGCCGTTAACTTGGAGTCGTTAGTTCCAAGTTCAACGTAGGCGCGACCAGCACGAATTCCTTGAGCGCTCATTTTGGTACCAGGATTGAAGACAAAAAGGCAATGGACTGTTTCGCGTCGAGCTGTACCTTATTCGCACGGCTTCGGCGCAAATGACGCAGCGGGTGGAAGTAATCGGGATCTCGGCAATCGGAGGCCTTGGTCGCGTGGACGTTATTGATCATCGACAGGACGGTGCAAGTGAGATTCCAGTCATGTTCTTGCTTGGCTTCACCCATCGCGCAAAGCTCGCGCAGCGTGTGCGTCCAAGGCGATACGCCTACGATGCCGGCGAGTCGCCAGATGAATCCGTCAACGTCGCTAGAGCAGAATCGACGATCTTGTTGACCTTGGCCCGAATTGCCGGCATCATCTCCGACGTGACTATCCGCTGGCTCGCGTGGGTTTGTGCTTCTGAGAGTGCCTGCCAGGTCTTCCGGATCACGGCCCCTTTCTGGGGCCGGGAAAAACTTGCGATACCCTCGATCAGTGCGTCCACGGCATTCTGCAGGCCATCGCCAAGCATTCCCGAGGCAAACTGTTCTGGCGTCAAACCTTGCTTTTGGATCTGGTCTGTTAGTAAAACGCTGATCACGTCAACGAGCAAAACCTCGTCGTTGGCAAGTCGTGTGAGCAGGTCGCTATCTTTTTCAACTACCGATAGCAGATCGACGTCGATCTGCTCGCGGAGCTGCTTGACGCTTTGGTAGTTGATGGCAATCGACCAAGGCCGATTGAGCGAGTCATTAAACTGAGGCACTGGGAGTACTCCGAAAGGGATATATTCTGAATGCGATCAAAACAGGTCGAAGGTCGAACTATGAAATGGTCATGTCAACCGGCGGATTTGCGTCGACGCATGTCCTATCGGAAATTCAGCCACGTATCGCTGGTATGATTCTTCGCGGACTTCCTACGAATCGGCAAGAAGAGACTTTTTCCTACCTCTCGCATGAGCTGCAGCAGCAACTTCGCGAAGCGCTTCAGTATCCGGCTGAGTCTGCGGGCGCGATCATGGAGCCACAGGCTTGGACTTTGATGGAGGACCTAACGGTTGAACAAGCGGTATCTTCCGTCCGAGCTGCCCCACGTAGCTCATTGTTTTATCTGTACGTAACAAACCGGAATCGGCAGTTGGTAGGCGTGTTGAATACCCGCGAATTATTATTGGCCAGCCCGCATTCCCAAATAGCCGATCTGGTACACCGCAATGTGATAAGTGTGCCGGTAATGATGGATCGTGAGAAGGTTGCTGATCTGATGAGAGAGCGAGGTTTTCTGGCTCTGCCTGTGGTTAGCGACGAGGGTCGGCTGCTTGGTTTGGTCACTCATGAGCAAGTCCTCGACGCGGTCGAAGAGGAGGCCTTCGAAGACCTTCAACGAACAGTTGGAGCTGGAGCAGACGAAACCGCGGACTCACCCGTTCGCCTGGTGGTGATGCGTCGCCTACCCTGGCTTATGGTCAACTTGGCAACGACGTTTATTGCGTCAGCTATTGTCGCGAGTTTTGAATCAGTCATTGCAAAAGTTTCTGCCCTAGCGGTGCTCTTGCCAATCGTCGCTGGGCAGGCTGGCAACAGCGGAGCTCAATCCCTCGCTGTGTTATTGCGAAGCCTTGCACTTGAAGAGCTTGCGCCAGGTGGAACAGCGAGAGTCTTGAGAAAGGAATTGCTGGCTGGCGTTGTGAATGGCCTTGTTATTGCAATTTTTACAGCCGGTGGAGTGTATTTCTGGACTGGTTCTATCGCACTGCCTCTGGTGATCGGAGGATCGATGTGGCTGAGCCTTATTCTCGCACCGTTAATGGGTGCTGCGATCCCAGTGCTACTGCAACGTGGGGGGCTGGACCCCGCTCAGTCATCTACGATTTTTCTTACAACGTTCACAGAAATTATCGGTTTCGGATTGTTTCTGGGGCTAGCCGCTCTTTTCATTCAATATTTGATCTGACGCAAACATTTCTCAAAGTAACCGCACCACCACTGAAAGAGTTCATGATGTTGCAATTTGATATCTACGGGATCACTGATGTTGGCAGGAAACGACCGCGTAACGAGGACCAGTTTCTGATTGCGACGCTAGGTAAAACACTTGAAGTCTCTCAAAGCAGTTTGGATTTAGAAGATCAATCCCGGTTATTTGGGAATACACAAGGTCGCATTCTACTAGTAGCAGATGGCATGGGAGGACATGCTGCCGGGGATCGAGCGAGCTATGTGGTTACCTGCTTGAGACCTGGCGCGGACGAAGCCCCACGGCCACCTTTGCAGTGTCGAATACCATACGACATGAATCGGGCTTGATTACCGTGACGGTGCTGGGTATCGCTATGGCTAATCAGAAGCAGGTCAATGTACGACACATCATTGAATTCAAAGAACATCTTGGGGTGCTGTTGATTTCTTGCCTGTTCGTCATTTTAGGGTCGCGGTTGGACTTGGGGGAAATCTTCGCGCTGGGTTGGCCTGGATTGGCATTCTTGGCGGCCTTGATTTTCATCGTTCGTCCCGTGAGCATCTTTTTGAGTCTTGCTGGTTCAGCCACTTCTTGGCGGGAACGCTTGTTTATGGGTTTTTTGGCGCCACGTGGAATCGTAGCCGCGGCGATCACTAGTTTGTTTGCACTCAAATTGCAGTCAATTGCCGCGGCGCAACCCGATTTGAATTTGTACGGCGAGCAAGTCACCTCCACCACTTCACCGTCGTAGCCACCAGAGCCACTCGGTGGATCGCCGACTTCCGGACAATCACTTTCAAGGAGTTCCCACTAGGAGAAAAACAACAAGAATTTTGCAAAACTGGACGAAGAAGGCTTATCTGGCGCACTCGCTGGTTGTCTTACAATGCCAGGAATAACGGTTACTAAAGAGACTAATTCGAACGGTCATGTCGACCTTACTATCGAAGCTGATCACTGCACGCCAGCGCGAATCAAGCTGGGCGAAGCGAAGATCTAGATGAGCCCTAGCTAGTGCCCCTTCCAAAACGTTCTTGATTTGTCGAATCTGTGGTCCGGGGTTTGGTTTGGGTGGCTGAAGATTGGGGTGAGCAGGGACAGAAGGGAGCGATGGGGATGCAAAATCGTTTATGTGCGGCCCATTTCCGGGTGTCAGCGCGTACCTTGAGCGGGCGAGCTGGCGGCAAAGAGCTGAGATAGGGTTGAGATCGCCGGTTAAACGGCTTGGCGGCGAGTGTGTCCCGCGGCGGCTTCTTGATCTTCGCGAGCGATCAGCATTCGGCCGAGCGTGTGAAGGTTGCGGCCGAGGATCGCCAGTTGAATGTAACGCTCACAGCCGATCTCCGAACGATCACGACAGCGTTTCAGTGCATTGCCGCTTTGCAAAGCACCGATGGCCGATTCGATGCCCGGGTGATGCTGCTGCGCCGCCAGAAACTGTTCATCGGCTTCGGACTGTTGAACAACTGACTGCTTCGCACCGGGCTTCGGAAGACACAATGTGTCGACGAGTTCAGAAAGCTTTGTCTGGTTCTCCGGTGAATGAAAGACGCGATCGTACGACAGACGTTTGACTCCGTTGCTGAAGTCGACCTGCAGCGACCTTGCTTCGCGAACCGCCACGTCTTTGTCGCCTTCGTCACGGTTCATGAGAACGCCGCGAACGATGAACCCGGCAGAGTCCTCAAACACCAGAACCTGACGGCCAAACTGAATCGGCTCACCGGCTTTGCCACGCTGGTACAACTGCGTATGCGGTTCAAAGATGCTAAAGAGTTTGTCCTCGTTGGGAACACGTTCTCCGTTGATAATGCGTCGCTGCGCGGTGCTGGCAACACGATCAGTGCGGACGATGAACGCCTGCAGAGTGTTCGCTCCGAACATGTCCAGCAGCGACGGCGCCGGCTGGCCGATGACGACGCACAACTCGCGGGCTCGCTGCGTGATGAGCTGCGTTTTCTGCAGCAATTCTCGGTATAACGGCTTCATTCGAGATTGATAGTTTGGACCTTTTTTTGCAGCGATGCGATTGATCTTGCGGTCCAGTTGCTTCGCTTTCTTCAGCAGGTGACCATGCTGTCTCCAACCGCTGATTCCGTGTTCGTCCGCCAGTTCCACGCACATCGAAACAATTTTTCGAATGCCGTCCAGCAGCAGGCTGCTTTCGGTCGGGTAATGGATGTTGGTTTCCATCACGAACGAATCGGCGCGAACTTTTTCAATGGCTGCTGGCTGAAGCAGGTGCCCTTCAACGACGATCAACTGACTGACATGAGCGATCGTTCCGGGCTTCAGCAGGCAGATGTTGTTGCGAATGGTTCTCCACTTGAATTCCGTCTCATCGCAGTCGCCCAGCCCCATGATGGCTCGCAGTTTGCGATGGTTCTCAGCCAAGTCCTGCAACTGATCGTACGTCAGATCGCAGCCCAGCCGAACAGCGGCCAAGACGACTAGGTGCCAGTAATCCATCCCCGTCCGTCCGGTGTCACTTGCTCGCTCTTCAGCGGAACGCTGTGGATTCTATGCCGGGACGCGTATGCCAACTTCAATGTCCGAAATCTGCTTGGTAGTGATTCGAACATCGCTTGATGGGCTCGCAAGCTCAAGACCAGAAAAGTGCGGATCGGACTTGGTGTTGACAAGTGCAGCGGCACTCAGATCAGGAATCGCAGTTTGGCTCTGCCTTGATTCTGAATCGCGCCACAGCCCTGCAAGCCAAACGCATATCGCAAACACCGTCGCGACCATGGCCAAGCGAAGCACAAAAGTCCATGGTTTGGCACCCTCATCGTCCACACTTGACCAGTCATGATGCGAAGGAATCGGTGGAATGGGGGTAGTTTGAGCGACATGATGCCCCACTCCTCCTGTCTGCTCGTCAAAGTGCAAAGCTGACTCATGAACGGGGCGGGATGGTGGAACGTATTTGCAAAAACTCAAAGGAGTTGAATCCGAAGGTGGGATTGTAAAGGTGCCGGTTCGTTCCAAAGTGGCCACTTGGTCGTCGGTCAAAAACGGGATGGAATCAGGCTCCTGATGACTCGACTCCTCTTCAAAAACGATCGATGCCTGAAGGTGTTTCTTTTGTTTCTTCTTTGCCACTACGATCACCACGCCGGCCATCGTAAGGGCCATCCAAGCTCCAATCGAAGAATCCCCAACCAGGTCCGTTCCAGCCGCTAAAGGAATCGGAACAAACGATGCAGCAACGGAGTTGGGCACACTTTCAAAGACGAGAACCTTGGTATCCCCAACAAAGCAGTTTCCCGTAAAGGAGCATTTGAAGTTGTCGAGTTTCTTCGCGCCACTCATGATCGCACCGCCGATCGCATTTTGGCCGCTTCGAAGCATACTTCAGTTACGGGTCGCGATGGTTCCAAAGTGCAAAACCGTCTACATGACGGGTTGCATTTCTATTCGGCCATGACATTTGCTCCTGTAGCCGTTTTTAATTCGAATTCTAGTAATGGCAAAAAAATGGAGGGGCAGTTTTCCGGTGCGCCTTTATGTTTTTTTCCAAACATCTTTATGCCCACACATTTTCTTCCCCACACATTTTTTGCTCACACATCGCCAGAACTCCAACATGTAACTTTTTTTGTTCAGGAGTGCCAATCTTGTCAGGAACCGTTTTTCTTCTGCAAATGGCAATCGCGTTATTGAAATCCAATTCAAAACCATGAAAAGTTATTCCGATTTTCCCGAAAGATTTGACAGCTGCGACCATGGACTAGAACACTGGAGGGATTTCTTCAATCGGTACAACACCAAAAGTAATCACAACGGGAGGCTTGACGGCCCGGCCTCAAAATCATTTCGCCAAGGCTATTTGACTTTAGGAAAGTTATGGCGGAATGGCTATTAATTCTTGCGAAACCGAATAAACCTTCAGAACGTCTTGGTTGTGGCCCAAAGCGTCAAAAGTTCACGAATTCAAAAAAAGTTGAGGAGGGTACCGGAAAAACTTGCTTCCAGTGGAATCTGGTTTGATGGGATGTATGGCGATCGCTGGCGATTGAACCCCAGCGATTGCCAACACAAAAATAATTCGACAGGAAACTCGGTCATATGGGAATAAACGCCTCAGTCGGTGCTAACGGAGCCAATCGCAGCGACGATACCCGCTACATCCAACAACTGCTTAACCGTCAACCGCCGGGACGTTACTCCTATGGCAAAATTGCGGTCGACGGACTCGTCGGCCCGCAAACCATCGGTGCGATTACAAATTTCCAGAAGAATGTGGTCGGCATGAGTTTCCCGGATGGGAGAGTTGATCCAGGCTATCAAACGATCGCGTGCTTGGAACTAGGTGCTGCGAATCCCTCCTGCCTGCCGAAAGTCGGTGACAAAGCGCAGGTTGGAAGTCAATCGGATCCGCTACCAGTTTTGCGAGTCGACTTTCGTCACGGGCCGCGCCCCGGTGCTGGAAAATACGAATCCGAAGCGTCTTTTCGTGGGCCCAACTCTTCGCTGCTGGTCGATGGTTCAATCTATCCGGACGACATGAACACCTACGGTCGAATTCAAGACGGATACTATTCATTATGGCTGGGCTTCCATGGTCGCAGCGGCGGCAATCCCGATGAGCAACGCGACTTCAGGTACAAGCCCCAAGGTGGTGTCCCCACTCCTGTTCTGGTGGTCAACCGCAATAACCGGGTTCCAATTATTAGCGACTCGGCTGGGATCAAGACTTCCGGCAACATCCACATTCATCGGGGCTGGGCGGGATATCGTGGGTCAGCTGGCTGCTTAACCATCCAACCGCCCAATTGGGAAAAAGTCCAAAAGATGCTGATGGAAATGTATCCGAATTTTTCAGATTGGTCTGGCGAAGGCGGAGACCTGTTTCTCGGACGTCAAATCGGGACGCTGTCTGTTGGCCCGATGTCTGGCAATTTTGGCATTTGATGAAAATTCCGTTAGATTTATTGGCATTGCTAATCAGGACGTTGAGCTGCCAGCGGCGCGGACGATCGAATTTCCTGTCGGCGATTTGTACTATTTCAACAACGTGATCGAAAAAAAACGAACGTATGCGTTTACCCGCCACATACCTTGATCGTTTCGCCAACGCTCCAAGCAATCGTTTCACCCACTCGTCACGACTCGCCTATTTTGACGATTGGTAAATCCTTGGTTCCCAACTCTGGTCAACTTGGGGTTGCACCAATAGAATCCCGCGAGCTTGGCTGTTTAAACTGTGCGATACTTGAGCTGCAACTTCTTCGTCGGAAACATTCCAGCCTTGTAATACCACGACCAGTCGTTCGGGCCTAACCGACGAAGTGTTCTTCTGGGTCGGAACCGTTTCGAAAAAGGAGACCGCGGATTTGATCCAGGCAGCGGATTGGCCATAGCGCGGCAGGTCGCGCTGGTGCGCCTTGTAGAAGGCGGAGACGCCCAATACGGGACTGACTTGTTCAATCGCCGCCAACTGCCGTGTCCAAGCCTTCCAGCAGATCCCCTCAAAGCAGCCCACACCTCCGCAGGCTTCGTGTTCATCCGCCTCTTCGCATTCGGTCGTCCAAATCGGAACGAATTCAATTTCTGGAAATCGTTCGTTGAGTTTGCGGATGAAATCCGCGGCCGCTGAATCGCCTAGCGGTTCCGCCGAATGAATGGGACCGTAATCTCCCGTCCAGCGACAAAGTGGATGGCCGCAACCACATGCTGACGGAGCAGCCTGTAAGTCGTGCAGCCAGACCCGCTGCGGTCGAGGCAAGGACTTGAGTCGCTGGGTGATTCGATCGAGTTGGGCGGCGAAAGACTCCCGGTAACAAATGGGCACCCACGGGTATGTTTTGACCAGTTCGTTGGATTTTTCCGCTGGAAAATTTGGAAATAATCTTCGCCACTCATCGTGCCCTTGCAGGCTGGCCATCCATTCTGGATGCGCATCGGCCAACTGCGGGCATCGAGCAACTTCACAAAAGTACTCGACCGGCAAATTAGCGGTTTGGATCAGTTGACAGGCTTGGACAATCAGCTCTGAATTGGTTTCATCATCGATCATCAAAACAACTTGTTGCCAATCCTGCGTTTTCCATTGCTCGATGGAGGCTGCCGCAACCTGACCCACGTTGACGGCAATGCCACGATAGCCGGACTCGATGGTCGACGAGTTCTGGGTCGGTGATTGGGTTGCGAACTTGTCGGTGGGCTTTGGTGTCGTTTCCGACTGGCAACCCACCAAAACCAGCCCGGCAAAGATTGACAGCCGAAGAGTACAAATTGAATTCACGAATTTTCCTTTTAAGGGTCAGCGGGGATCACCGCTGGGGTGGTTCGCGGTGCGAATATTGGTACTAGGATATTCGGCCGCCCAGGCATACCAGCGACACTGTACCGAGGGAACCCATTCAAGTTCCTTTCCCTTCAATGGACCATCCACGCCGCGACCCGCCAGCGTCCATCGGGTGCCTGTTTCGCGATCCTTGAAGGGAGCCGTTTCCGGTGAAATTCCGTCCGCATAAAACGTCAACGCTTGACCATCCAACACACTGCGATAGGTTACCGCTGATTTCGTTGGGCCGTACCAGAAGACAACAACGGCCAAACCATCCATCGTCTCGCGAAAACAAGCGCGTTGATCCAATCCTTCCAATGAGACTGCGAGAGCCGACGCGCTGCCTTCGATACCCATCACCAATGAATAGGGCGGCAGCCGCTTGTCGACTTCGCCAATCGTCGATTTTGCTTCTGCCGAAACTTCATCAGGAAGTTCGGCCAGCGGGTATTTCTTGCCATCGTACAGGTCATAAGCTGTCGATTCCGGATGCAGCATTAGCCAATGCGACCAGGTCGTCATCAAATTGGGAACTCGGGTCAATTGTTTGTCTTTGTCCGGGCCTTCAATGGCTCGTCCAGTCAATGCGGACCAGATCGTTCCATTCTTGTCACGAACCATCATCACGCCGTTTCGCCAGCCGTAAAAGTGGTAACCGTAATCTTTGTTGAAGGCCGACACATAACCACCATCGGGATCATAAAAGAATAGGCCATAGGTGTCGTTGATTACTCGGGGTGCTGACAAAAAATGTCGCAATGGGATCGCGCCGCCATTGTGGGCTCCGCGAACCCAAGCGATGACCACGTCTTGGGGCTCGACCAAACCCTTGCCATGCTGGTTGACGCAATAGGAACATGGCGGTTCGGTTAAGGGCTGAAAGAGGTCCGGCTTGATCAATGTCTTAGGTGCCTTGATCTCGACACTCGGATCCGCTTTCTGAACTTGGGCAATCGTGTTTTGTGCCAAGATTAGAGCGCATACTAAAACCAGCAAGGCGGTTGCGTTAAGTCTTGTTACCTTCATCAATCTTTCTCCCCGTAAATTTATGAACCGTCATAGATTCTATCATCTGGGCAGGGAGAATGGTGTCGCTGCGAAGCCATCGACGTGGTGCCCATGACGCCGGCTAAAATAAACCAATGGGCCAACATCTCTAAGTTCTATCCAGGCGTCTTTCTCAAATGGCACGGTGTCCGAATTCAAGGTTTTGCTACCCTGCGCCTGGCCAAACTCAAAAACCGATCTCACCCCTTCATCGCCCAACGCAGTACCTCAATCCACGTAGGCTCCTTTCCATACAACATGATTCCGGCGGCAAAAATCCTGCCGGCAGCCAATCGCAAAATTAAAATCCCCCCAATCAATAACAGCAAACACAGCGCAAGCTCCCACCATGCCACGTTTCCGAGCAATAGACGAATTGGCATCGCGGTTGATGACGTTCCGGGCAAAATACTTAAGAGGCGCATGGCGATACCATCCGGCTGCGGAATTGCCAAGAATCCAGCGGCAATTGGCAACATCGGCATGAACAGCAATCCACTCTTGGCCGATGTATTGGGATCGTTGATGATCGATGAGACCGCCGCAAAAAAACAATTCCAAAAAACTGCCCCACCCAGAAACAAGATAGCCAAGAGCGGAAGTAGATCCCAACGAGTCAATGAATCCGGAAACGAAACTCCGTAGCCAGCCAACCAAAATATTCCGAAAATCGCCAATCCGCCAACAAGCATTGTCGCGACCGAAGCAAACGAGGCTCCTGTCAGCCCAATCAATTTGCCATCGATCCACGACTGAGGCGAAATGGCGCTGACAATCTGTTCTGTGATACGTTGTTGCTTTTCGCCCGTCACCCCAATCATAAAAAAGGATAAACCCAAGAAATTGACGACCATCATAAAGCCCCCCATACCTATCGCCACAATTCGATCGGCCAGCGATACCCCGTTCGGCATGGTTGTTGTGACCTTGATCCCCTGCGGCGAGAAAATTTGCTGCAATACTTCCGGAACCATCGAGGCCTTCGCCATGGCTCGACTCGACTTCAACTCATTCATCGTTTGCTGTATTTCACCGACCCAACTTGGCTGTCGACGAACAATCAGCTCTACATCAAGTTCGGGATCGTTGTTCACGCGTTCCCCGATCAAGAGGATGCCGTCCAGGCTTTGATCAGCGAGTTGTAAACGCAGCTGCTTGACCGTTTCCGTTGAGGACCTCACTTTGATTCGCGATTTTTCCGATAGTTTCAAGGTTTCATTAAACCCGACCACCGCCAGGTTAACCTCATTGCTACTTTGAGCAAACGTGACCGCAGCGAACGCCAGTGCGGAGGTAACCAGCAGGGTGAGGACGCCAATCAATTGATCTCGCCACTTAAAAAAGCGAAAGAATTCCCATTTGGCTACGACGAGTACACTGCGATTCATCTCGACTCCTGTGCGGTAAAAATCCCGTGTCGCTGCCTGGCGCTTCACGAGATGGGGTTTAGAATGACGCCGGCGAACCGTTCAACGAATCGCTTACCGCCGGAAAAGGCTCGGCATCGTTAGCGACTTTCAAATAGATTTCGTGGAGAGAGGCCGCACTGCTCTGAAAAGTCCAAATGGGGCCCCACTCATGTAACCTGTTCAACCACTCCAGTTGATTGTGGTTTTTTGTAAAGTGCAATGCAATAAGATTGGGCTGTTCCAAACGCAATTCGCGGATGTCTTTATCGGCTTGGATTTCTGCCAACAGGGCTTCATCGACAGGTTGCTCAAATTCGATTCGCAGTGTTTTACCGCCATAAGGGCCGCGAAAGATTTCTGCCAAAGTCCCACTCAACACTTCTCGACCTTTGGCAATGATCAAGATGTGGTCAGCCAGTCGTTCAATTAAGTTCAGTTGGTGAGCGCTTAACAGAATAGTCGCACCTTCCGACCGGAGCTCGCGAATCAAGTTCACCATTAGTTCTTGATTGATCGGATCGAGTCCCGAGAAGGGCTCGTCCAAAACCACAAAAGCCGGCCGATGCAACACGGCAGTGGCGATTTGCACTTTCTGTTGATTTCCTTTACTCAATGTTTCAAGTTTGCTTTTGGCGTACTGTGTCAACCCTAGCCGTTCCATCCACATTTGTGCGACCCGCCGTGAGTCGGCTCGGTTTAAGCCTCGAAGCGCCGCAAAATATTCAAGAGTGGCCGCGACAAGTTGGTCCTTGTACAAGCCTCGATCTTCCGGCAAATAGCCAATCAACGAGCGATCCAACGGAATGTTGCTGCGACCATTATCTCGCCAACTGAAGGTGCCCTCGTCGGGAGGCAACATTCCGATGAGCATTCGCACCAAAGTGGATTTGCCAGCCCCGTTTGGACCTAACAACGAAAAGATTTGTTGTGGTTGAACTTCAAACGAAATTTGATCAACCGCTCTCACGGAACCGAACGACTTGCCAACTCCGTGAGCAGCAACCAAAGGACTTGAATCTATCATTTGCTTTTTGATTTCCTGAAAGTTGAATTAACTTTACAGACGGCTTGAGATAAAACCCATTCTACTACTAGTCGGTTAGGAGCGTCCGAATCAGCTCGACCTTCAGGCATTGGACCTTCAGGCATTTGGACCTTTGTGCGTGACGACTGGAGCCCAGAATTGTCTGTTAGGTTGCGGCAAATAGACTTGCTGGCCAACACCAGTCGGCAACGACTCAAATAAGAGACCAAAGCGAAGAGCAGTCGGCAAATGGCCATAAAAACGTTACAAAAGGCTACATTACAAAGAGTACATGACTGGAATATGCGACCGCCATTCGTCATAAATTGCTCAACTCAGAAAATCGCTTTCGTAAGCCGTTCCATGTTAGCACAGACTGTATAGTTGTCAACGACAACTATACAGTTGACAAGCACCCCAATGATCGAAAAAAATTTTATCTTCGCGTAAGTCCGCAAGCACGTAAGTCGGCAAGCACGCTAGACAATTGGATCGCGAACTCGACGTCGTCAAAGGTGTGTATTACCGCAAAAACGGTTTTATACCGCTCGACAAGCCTCTAGGTAAAACGGGTCCTAGCAGTTGCGATCGCTGGCATGTTCGCCAGTTGTAGATTTCCGAAGGTGGCTCGGTCAAGGTGAATGTTTTCAGTAGAATAGGGAATATTCGCTTTAAACGCTGGCAATGCGCCGGAGAGAAACAACACAAAAATGGCTGGCATCCATGAATCACAATCCTATTCCCAGCGAAGCGAATCAGGCAGCTGAAGAAAATCAATTGCCCGGCCAAAGGACATGGTGGCAAGGTCTTCGTGATGCGAGGCTGAACCGTAATGAAATCGCGGGTTCGCTGGGGGATCTCGGAACATTCTTGCCATTGCTCGTCGGCATGGCCGCACAGAATGGGCTCAACTTCGCCTCTGCACTTTTCTTTGCTGGGCTGTTCAATATCATCACGGGACTGACTTTTTCCATCCCGATGGCCGTCCAGCCGATGAAGGCGATCGCAGCAGTCGCACTGACGGAAGGCTTGACGGTTCCAGAGATCCTCGCGGCAGGCGCGACGGTCAGTCTCTTGATCCTTATTCTGGGGCTGACGGGTCTGATCGATTGGCTCAATCGAGCTGTTCCCAAAAGCGTTGTGCGTGGGCTGCAGTTGGCATTAGGCTTGTCGCTTCTCATGAAGGGTATGCAAATGGTTCTGGGAACCAACCAATGGCTGGCGGCGGATAGTTATCTGACCGGGCTGCTTTCGACAGTCATGGTGCTTCTCCTTTTCTTTTCTCGTAGAATTCCACCGGCATTAGTTCTCTTTGGTGCCGGTCTGATACTGGCCCTTTGGACTCAACCGGAAATTATCAGTTCACTGGGCGTGGGCCTGACGTTTCCCGGCTGGACCCCGCCTGCCTGGCCCGATTTTGTGTCGGCATTCCCCAAGGCGGCACTTCCACAGATTCCCTTGACGACGCTTAACTCCGTAATTGCTGTTTGTGCTTTGTCGGCCGATTTGTTTCCCGACCGAAAAGCTGAGCCTCGCAAAGTGGCGGTTTCCGTGGGAATGATGAACCTCGTCGCTTGCTGGTTCGGTGGCATGCCGATGTGCCATGGTGCGGGCGGACTGGCCGGTCAATATCGCTTTGGCGCTCGAAGCAGCGGTTCAATTTTGTTCTTAGGAGTCGTCAAAATTGTCTTGGCCGTATTATTTGGCTCTTCGCTGATGACTC
>JBGSMY010000240.1:0-21797 GCA_041739975.1 Pirellulaceae bacterium | reverse complement strand
CCAAATCTTATTGTCCCAAATCTTATTGTCCCAAATCTTATTGTCCCAAATCTTATTGTCCCAAATCTTATTGTCCCAAATCTTATTGTCTCAAATCTTATTGTCTCAAATCTTATTGTCTCAAATCTTATTGTCTCAAATCTTATTGTCTCAAATTTCGTTTACTCAGGATTTTTTGTGACGGGCCATGGACGGAGCGATTGCAATAAGCAAGGGTAGTTATTTTTCTCGGGGTTTATTTTGCATCTCAATTGGAATGTAGGGGCTTCAGTTTGCTCAAGGCGATCGGCTACGCCTGCGGACGCTTCCCGATCCGTTCTGTGGGACACGACAGGATCATGAAGACCCTGCGTTGCATGAACGAAGATCAGCAAAATCGCATTAATCTCGTGTACGCAACGTCTTGACTAACCAACTAAGTCATCATCCGCTCCGTGCCTTAGCAGTGTCATCTTGCGAGGACCAGACAGTACGCCGTCGCCGCCGCGAAATTTGCGGCCTAGAATTTTGGAAGAGGTTGAGTCAAAGGTCGCAAATTTCGCTCTAGCATGCCGTTAAACGATTGCGCGTGAAACGAATTGGTTGGCGGTGTTTGTTTTGGCTGGAATCCAAAGGTGACAGGCCCCCAACCCATTCATTGTAGGCGCAATGTATCTGCCAAACTTCAAGTAAAATCGTTACATCAACGGTGTTGGTTCATCGTCAGGGCGGAAAGTTCGAAGGCTAGAGCAACTCCAACCAACGTAAGAAACACCGTTTCAGTATTCGTTGATTCGCAAATCTAAGATCGCATTTTTTCTTTAACTTGCCGATCCGATTTCGCGAAAGGCAGGCGCGAGGTAATCCAATAAATCTGTAGCGATCAAAGTTGGCTGGCTGCCATTGGCGGCAGACAAATCACCCGCACGACCATGAAGCCAGCACCCAATTTTCGCCGCCATTAACGGCGAAGTTTGACGTGCCCAAAGTGCGGCGATAATTCCCGTTAGAACATCGCCACTACCTGCTGTGGCCATTCCTGGATTTCCCGTTGGATTTCGCCAATTGGTCGTGCCGTCAGTAATCACAGTTCCGCGTCCTTTGAGGACAACGGTCACTTCAGACGTCTTTGCAAATGTGATGGCTAATTCTTCGAGCGTTTCTCGACGGCTAACTGCATCAAGATCTTTCGGGCTCTGTTGCCGATCGTTCCGCCACCAAGCTTGACAAACCCGCAGAAATTCGCCGGGATGCGGAGTAAATAGCCGAGGCCCAGCGTGTTCCTGCCAAACTACATTTGCAACGGCCAGAGCATTGAGTCCGTCCGCGTCAACAAGCAACTTGGATTTCCAGCGTTGATAAATTTTCACGACCAGCTGAACCACTGCACCGGATCGTCCCAGTCCCGGTCCAATGGCAATAACATCTGACGAATCGGCCAACGGCGCCAATTCGTTAATTGCCTCGAGCGATAGTTGACCAGACTGTTCGGGAAGGGGATAAGTCATTAGACAAGGTGAAAATCCAGCCACAATCGCCTGAATGCTTGCTGGAACCGCGACCGTGACTAGTCCTGCCCCGGCGCGCAGAGCAGCTAAACCGGCCAGAGCAGCGGCCCCAGGCATTGAGCGCGATCCGGCAATAATTAATACGCGCCCACAATCACCTTTATGGGAATCTTCAGGTAATGACGGAAGAACCACATGCTTGCGGTCAACCGTCGCAAACCGACCATTGGAAGTAATTGCCGACGAAACCGTGGCGACTGGCAAAACAGAATGCTCAGCCGATTGCTTTGATGTCGCGAGCGTATCCGTCGGTTGTGCCATTGCATCGGATTCTGAAGCAGGGACGGTGCCTAGTACCTGATCGGTAAATTCATTCAGGGACAGTCGACCTGCGCGGAAAAGTCTCGCAGCATTTTGAAAATCATGGCGTTTCATAACGCCCGATACTACTGATTCCGCGTATGCTTTACAATGGGACCCCACAGGTGCCTGTCAAGGTTTACCTGTGTTCAACGTCGGAAAATATCGAATTTTTATTGGAGTGGTTCGACAATTATGAAGCGGTGCGTATTGGCCTATTCCGGTGGTCTAGATACTTCGGTGATTCTCGGCTGGTTAATGGAAGAGGGGTACGAAGTTCATGCTGTCTATGTCGATCTGGGGCAACCTTGCGAAGATCGGCAAGCGATATTGGATAAGGCCAAAAAAATTGGGGCGGCCTCGTCTCGAATTGTCGACGCTCGAGAAGAACTGTGCCGCGACTTTGCTTTTCCAGTCTTACAATGGCAAGCCAAGTATGAAGCGATTTATTTATTGGGCACCTCGATTGCCAGACCTTTAATTGCGAAGTGTTGTTTGCAAGTCGCGCGTGAAGTTGGTGCCAATGCCTATGCGCATGGCGCGACAGGCAAAGGCAACGATCAATGTCGTTTTCAGTTGGCTGCCGAAGCCTTGGATGCTGGGATTCAAGTGATTGCGCCTTGGCGAATTGAACGTTTCCGCGAAAAATTTCCCGGTCGTCAAGAAATGATTGCGTATTGCGATGCTCATCACATCCCCGTCAAAGCGTCGGTGACAAAACCTTACAGCAGCGACGAAAACGTTTTGCACATCAGTTATGAAGCAGGACAGCTTGAAAATTTAGAAATCAGTGGCGTTCAGTTGGTTGAATTCGGCATGGGTGTTTCGCCCGAGCAAGCACCGGACCGCAGCGAACAAGTCACGATTGATTTTGAAGCGGGTGTTCCTATGGCCGTCAATGGTCAATCCATGAGCCCCCTACAAATTGTGACTCAACTCAATCAAATCGGTGGTCGCAATGGTGTCGGCCGTATTGACGTCGTCGAAAACCGATTTGTCGGAATGAAAAGTCGGGGCGTCTATGAGGCCCCTGGTATGACGTTGTTGTACGATGCCCATCGGTATGTCGAACAATTAACTATGGACCGCGATTTGATGCACCTTCGCGATCGCATGGCTCCCGAAGTGGCCGAAATGGTCTATTATGGATTTTGGTATTGTCGCAAATTCGATGCCTTGTTGGCATTTAGTCACGAAGCTCAGCGGTCGGTTTCCGGGCAAGTCATCCTCGATTTGTATAAAGGAAATATTCGCATCAAGTCGCGAACCAGTCGCAACAGTCTGTACGATGAAGCGATTGCAACGATGGAAGGTGGCGGCAGCTACAACCAGACAGATGCCGAAGGATTTCTTCGCATACAAGGGTTGCCTGCGCGAGTTCAAGCCAGAATCAATCCCAGAGTGTACTAGTTCGCGAATCGTTCGCACTGGTAGATAATTACCAACCAAACACGAAACAGGGCCGAAGACCATGGCATTGGCTTCCAATCCGGTCATGCAACGCGAATTGTTGGTCAACTTGCGAACGTTCCGTTCGGTGTTGATTTTGGCTTTGTACCAAGTCATTCTCTGTGGGGTCGTCCTGTTGGCTTGGCCCAGCGATCGCTTTTTGGACTTAACCGAAAACCCTGAATCTACGCGGCGTTTGGTCGACTTGTTTTTCCTCGGAAATTTTGTGCTGGCGGCTTTATTGACGCCGACATTTGCCGCCGGGGCCATCTCCGGAGAACGCGAACGCAAGACGTTTGAAATGTTATTGGCCAGTCCACTGCACCCGTATGCGATTGTTTGGGGCAAGTGGTTGGCGGCGTTAACCCATCTGACAATTCTCATTTTCACCAGCTTGCCGGTGGTTATTTTGTGCTTGCCGCTGGGTGGTGTTTCGGTTTACGAAGTATTGGCGGCTTATTTCTTGATCGTTCTCGGAGTTGTCACGTTCGGAATGGTCAGTGTCTATTGTGGCACGATTTTCAAGCGGACATCGTCCTCGCTAGTGGCTTCGTATCTATTGATTTTACCCGCTGTTTTGTTTGTCGTCTGGTTTTGGTATATCACGCGCGAATCGGGACAATTTCGTTTGACCATTATCAACTTTGTGTTTCCCGGGTTGGCGGTCGCCATTGCGATTCCGCTGTTTTATATCACGGCCTCACGCTTGCTTTATCCACCGGATTCATTTGCAACTGGCCAAGCCGTGATTGATTTGGAGCAAGAATCACAGCAAGCCGTAGGTTTAGTGATTCAGCGCGATCAATTTCCCGATCGATTATTTGCTCCCGCCATTCGCAGCTCGTTAATGCCCGATCGAACAAATCCTGTATTTGATAAAGAGATGCGGAGCGAGATCTTTGGGCAAGGCACTTTGATGCTGCGACTCTCGATTCAAATTAGTATGATTCTGGCCATCCCGCTGATGGCTTCGTTTTTATTTGTCTGGCGACCGTTGGCCCCATGGTACGTATGTTACGTCTTGCTATTTAATTTGCTGGTTGGCCCGGTTTTTTCGGCCGGCAGCGTCACCAGTGAACGCGAACGCCAAACGTTAGATCTGTTATTGACCACGTTGATTACACCGGCCCAAATTCTTTGGGGAAAACTGATTTCGGGATTACGGGTATCCACCGTGTTGACCGCATTTTTGCTTTGGCCCTTACTATTGGCGACCGTGATGGTAAGCGATTATTGGACAAACCTTCCGACACTGGCTGCATATTTGATTGTTGTGGGATTGACCTGTTTAACCACGGCCAATATCGCACTCTTTTGTTCGACTTTAGCCACGAAAACGACCACCAGTTTAGTGTTGTCCTATTTGATCATTGCGATTTTATTTTTCGCTCCGCCAGCCTACCAGTATTTCATCGACACCTACTTTCCCAATTCAGCATTCACGCAGTCGGCCTATTATGTGGCGATGTTCAGCCCTTTTTCGACTGTGCATCATATACCGTTGTATGTTGATGATATCAGCGGTTCCCTAGGTGGTTGGTCACGCCCCAGTCAAGGTGAATCGGGATTATGGATCGGCTATCGCTACGAAGACCTCTTTCCGTTTTTGAGTTTTACTGGGATCTCGTTGTTGATTAATAGTGTTTTAAGTTTGTTGATCATTAGTTTTTTTAAACGCCGCTGGCGGTTTTCATCATGAACCAATTCGCCATGTTTTGCTCGAAAGCGTCACGCGCCGCGACAGCTTTATTCCACGACTGTCGCGCATCCTCTGGGGTAAACCTGTTGCTCATTCTGACGATGTTGTCTCTGGTTGTCACAACAGTTCAACAAACCAAAGCTCAAGCTCCTCCGGTTGATGAAGTACAAGAAAAAGGCCCACCAGCAGCGTTGGACGTTTATAAGGGCCGCCGGATTGCGCAAACGATGCATTATGCCGGCGCCGAGTGGCTAATTCGTGATACACGGGAACGCGAAGAGCGTTGCTCCTTGTTGTTGGCTAACCTTCCACTCAAAACCGGGATGACGGTTTGTGATATGGGATGCGGAAATGGATTTTATTCCTTGCCAATCGCACAAGCGATTGGCAAACGGGGCCGTGTCCTGGCGGTTGATATCCAAGTCGAAATGCTGAACATGCTGCGCGAGCGAATGGAAACCGATGGTATCGAAAACATAACCCCGATCTTGGGTTCGATGTACGATCCGCGATTGCCTGAGAATTCCGTCGACCTCGTGTTGTTAGTAGATGTCTATCATGAATTTTCACACCCTGAACATATGTTGGCCGCGATTCGCCGTAGTCTCAAACCGGACGGGAGAATTGTTCTGGTTGAATATCGCGGCGAGGACCCTGAGGTGCCAATTCGTCCCGAGCACAAAATGACTAAAGAACAAATTTTGCTAGAACTGCCTGCCAATGGTTTCAAATTAGTCGATGAATTCGACAAATTACCTTGGCAGCACGTGATGATATTTGGCCGAGACGAATGAAGACCTGCTGGGCTTGTTAGCTAACGATCCCATCTAATAACCCTGCAATGCAAGCCGTGCAACAGCAGGCCAGCATTCCACCCAGCATCGCTCGAAGTCCTAATTGAGCAATGTCACTGCGACGCTCGGGCGCAAGTGCCCCGATTCCGCCCAACTGAATACCGATTGCACCAAAATTAGAGAATCCACACAGCGCATAAGTCAAAATTAATTTTGTTCGTTCGCTAATACTCGGTTCCAGCGCAGGGTCAAAATCAGCAGCCGCCATGCGCTGGGTGATCGTCCCGAGGTCACTATAAGCCAAGACTTCGTTGACCACCATTTTGACGCCTAATAAATTTCCCGCCGTAAAACAATCGCGGTACTCGATACCCATCAACCAAGCCAACGGCCAAAACAAGACCCCGAAAAGTCCCGACATACTCCATTTTAGCTCCAGGGGAGTGGAACTCGTCCAAATTTGATTAATCGTCCAAGCGATCGCATTGCCGACACCCGCCAACATCGAATCCAGCATGGCGACCAGTGCAACAAAAGCAATCAGCATTCCAATGATATTGAGCGCCAATTTCAGGCCATCACTGGCGCCATTTGCTGCGGCCTCGACCACGTTGGTGGCCTCTGATTTTGCGTCTAAGCGTACGACACCCCGCGTTTGCGGCTCTCCCGTTTCCGGTTGCAAAATTTTGGCAATCACGAGTGCGGCCGGTGCCGAAATAATAGAAGCTACGACCAAATGGCCGGCACTCACCCCAAAACTGACAAATAAAGCCATCAAACCACCGGTGATGGTGGCAAAACCTCCGACCATCAGAGCATTCAATTCACTTCGCGTCATGCCAACCACATAAGGTCGTATGACCAGAGGAGCCTCGGTGTGGCCGACAAAAACATTGGCGGCTGCGGCTAAACTCTCTGCACCCGACGTATTAAGCAACTTTTGCATCACCCAAGCCATCGACTGAACGACACGCTGCATGATCCCAAAGTGGTACAACACCGACATTAACGCAGCAAAAAATATAACTGTAGGAATCACGCCAAAAGCAAACGAGGTCAACATGATTAATGGATTGGTCGTGGTGTCTCCCGCAGGCGGATAAAACTGAAATACAAACTGAGCGCCTTGATCGGCCCAAGTTTTGATTTCACCAAACAGGCTATCCATCGCCCAATACAAAACACCATTGGGAAAGCGGCCCGCAAATGTCCAACTTTGGGATTGAAACAACACAAAGGCTACGACCAATTGCAACAAGGTGCCGGCCGCGACCATTCGCCAATTGACTTGCCAGCGGTTTGAACTCATCAACCAAGCAAAGCCCAACATCGCGAATAGTCCGATTCCACTGATAAGATTGAGATGCGAAACGTTGGCAAACCAAGCGGCTTGAGCTAACACCAATTCACCACAATCGGTTTTCACAAACGAAAACATATCATTCATCATTATTTCCTATCGATGATTCGTCGGGCAATTCCAAAGGTTGAATTTGAGGGATCCCCTGTTCATTCGACTTAAGCGGCGGCAATTCGTAAACGTGACCTTCATGGGTGAGGTAAATTTCATCCATTTCGGTGTCGTCAACATCGAACCGCATTAACAAATAGACGGCCGCAGCCATACACCAAAAATGCCCATAGAGAAAGGCAACCGCAATCGACGATACCAAGCCATTCCAAAAATAGGTGGTGCGTTGTCCCCACCAAAATGCCGTCGTCATTTGGTGATCAGCGGAGTCTTTGGAATCACGAACGGTATCGAGCGTATCGCCCGCTGACTGTAAATTAGAAGTTGCTGGAATCCAGGTTCTAAATTCTTCCAGGCGATTGTTGTCCGCCGAGTTAATGGTCCATGCTGTCGACCAATACCCGAAATGGACTACTCCGACCGCCATTTGTGAAACCACTAACCAAGTCACGCCTCCCAATAAAACCGTCAGTCCGACATAAAACGCGAACGAGACCGGACGTTGATAGAGATACGAAAATCCTCGAGTCACCGCGTCCAACGCATTTTGGTTTTCGGCACTAATGGAGGCAATCATCAACGGCCAACTAAAAAACCAACCTACTGCGATCAAAACCATCAAACAGGCCAAGGCCAAAACGACAATCCAAAAAGTACCGACAATCGCAAGGCCCCAATCCGACATCATCAAGATACCTAACAAGGCCCCAGGTACGCTGAGCACTGCGATCATTGCCGCTGGCGTCAGAACGGCAACCAAACAGGTGAGCCAGCGATGCCAAGCAAAATCAAAGGCCTCGTCGATTCCGACGGGCTCGTCGCGCGTTAAACGCAACAGGGCAATTCGCGTAATGGCACAGCCGACCCAACTCCACAAAACCAGTGTCCAGACACCGCCGACAACAAAATAGCCGACTTTGCGGACCCCTTGTCGCATCTGAAATAATTGTTGCCAAGATTCAGTCATTCGACTAACGACTGCACGCGGGCCGCTCAGTCGAGCGCCGAACAGCTCCACATAATTTTGCGGACGCTCGGAGGCATCAAAGATTCCGCGATAAGGACTGCGGTTGAGCTCGACCAATTCATTAAAAAATGCATCTTGCTGCTGCGTTGATTCATCGACAAAAACTGCTTCACTCAACAACCACCCAATGGGCGTTAACACCACGCCCAAGGTTGCCAGAACCCAGACCGAGATACTAGCAGCCAAGGGGATTGTTTGCAGCAGTATTTTCCAGGGAAACAGCTCACTCCAAGAAACGCTGCTGAGGGTTACTCGGGGCGCATTACTCATGATTTCGATTCACTTCTGAGGGTACGTTTGACTTAGGACACTATGACCCGACACAAAAAAATGTTGTTCTCAACGGATCCGTCGACCGCCAAGTATAAAACCCTCGATACCGCACTAGAAGTCGGCGACAACTGCCATCTCAGCGATCGGGGCACAAATGGCGAACCCAAGTTCGCCGTGGGTGAAGTCAATGACAAGCAATCGATCACCCGTCAACTTTCGTCCAAACGGCCAGTACATTGCCACAAGGGTCGCGAAAGTGGAACCGGCGACCGCCGGGAAATTCATGGCGCTGCAGGATTTCGCCACCCGCCTGCACGACCGCCTGTTCGGTTATATCCAACTGATCCGAATACAAAATGGGCAGAATTGTTCCAACCACCGGCAACTCGCCGCCGCAAACTCCACCCTCCCAACCGGCATGGGAGAAACTGTAATAGTCAGGACCCCAAGCCTGAAATTGCCAGCCAAACACCGCTTCATAAAAATTGCGAAATTGATCGAGACTGAGAGCTGACAGTTCGAGATAATCCAAATGATGATTGTTTGACATCGAAATTGCTTTCGCCCGTAGTTTTAGGTTATCCAGGAATTTTAGTGGCTGGCTGGGGACGATCTTCAGGTTTCACTAGTCGATTGGCCACGATTGACGAATCTTCCCAGTCTACTCTGTGTGACCTTCGCGAAAGTGCGTGTCGAGTCGAATTCAATCTTGCCGGCAATTCCCTGCAACTAGTCTGACGCCCACCCGAATCCGTCATTCGTGCTTTTCGTGTTTTTCGTGGTTAAATCTTTTTTACCACTAAATTCCTCGAAGAGCATCGTATACAGGTCAGCGTTTCCTCGGCGCAAACAAACCTCGATGGGGAGCAAAGCGCCAAATTTGTTTTTCCGACCTTAGTCGCTTATTTTGCCCGTGGATGCCCCTTTGGGCAACGGTGCCGGGCCTAATAAATCGCGGGGAAAACCCGTCGCAACCCCAACGAGTGCCTTGAGTTCCTCACGGGGTTTCGACTACAATCAGACGTCCAAAAGATCCGGCGACTTGTCCTACGCCACATCGAGCATGCTGCCGGATTCAATGCCCAATTGGGAAAAACCGTCGAACTGAAAAATGCAAACTTCAGTACAGCATTCAGAAAATTAGGAGCAAACTGTGTCGAGTGGAAAGTTTTTGTTTACGAGTGAATCCGTCAGTATGGGCCATCCAGATAAATTGGCCGACCAAATCTCCGACGGTGTGCTCGATGCGATGTTGGCCCAAGATCCCTATAGCCGAGTAGCTTGCGAAACGATGGTGACAACCGGCCTAGCAATTTTGGCCGGCGAAATTACGTCGAACGCTATTGTCGATTTCCAAGAAATCGTCCGCCGGGTGATTGCGGAAGTCGGTTACACCGATGATGAAATGGGCATTTGCTACAAGACTTGTGGTGTGATGGTCGCCCTCGACAAACAAAGTCCTGATATTGCTCAAGGTGTCAATGAAGATTCCACTGCTGGCAAAGCGATCGGCGCCGGCGATCAAGGCTTGATGTTTGGCTATGCCTGTGACGATACGCCTGAATTAATGCCACTGCCAATTGCGTTGTCGCACAAAATTCTTAATCGGTTGACACAAGCTCGTTTTGATAAACAAGTGAACTGGCTGCGTCCCGACAGCAAGAGTCAAGTCACGGTAGAATTCGACAATGGTCGACCGGTTCGCATTGACACAGTTGTGGTTTCCACACAACATTCCGAGGACGTGACGCACAAACAAATCCAAGAATTTGTTATCGAAGAAATCATTAAACCCCAATTACCACCAGAATTGGTCAAAGGCAAAATCACTTACCACATTAATCCAACTGGACGTTTTGTATTGGGTGGTCCGCATGGTGATTGCGGTTTGACCGGACGAAAAATTATCGTCGATACCTACGGCGGTTGGGGCCGACACGGCGGCGGTGCTTTCAGTGGCAAAGACCCAACTAAAGTCGACCGCAGCGCTGCGTACATGGCTCGCCACGTCGCGAAAAATATTGTGGCCGCGAAGTTGGCCAGTCGTTGCGAAGTACAGTTGGCATATGCCATCGGTGTAAGTGATCCGGTAAGTGTCCACGTTGATTCCCAAGGTACGGGGCAAATCGAAGACTCGGCAATTCGCGATTTAATCGTCGATTTCTTCCCACTTTCGCCTGGTGGAATTATTGAGTACCTGGACCTTCGTCGCCCCATCTATCGAAAAACGGCCGCTGGCGGACATTTTGGCCGCAGCGAGCCAGAATTTACCTGGGAATGCACCAAACGGGCTGCTGAACTAGCTGAAAAAGCTGGTGTTTTGACGGCCGTTTAAGAATTATTGGCACCAGAATTGATCTCAATTTTAAATAAGCGCTCGGCAGGAACTGCCGAGCGTTTTTCATTTATCTCGCGGTTTTACGATTTTAAACTACACTTCCGGCAACGCCATCCAGGCCTTTAGTTTTACCAACAAGTCATTCTTTAAAGAACCAATCATTAAAACCCTCCCCAGACCGCACTCGATTTTCAGAGAATTGGATTTTCCTCTCGTTTTAAAACCTGCTACGATTGCGACAAGGGCTGGATCAAATGTCACCGGATTGAATACCGTCGGATCGATCGCCGCTTGAAAAATTGAAAACGGCCTACTGAACGATTATTGCCATACAAACCATTGCATCCGTCGAGTGATCAATAAATCCATGACTACTTCCGCGAACTCGATCACAACTCCAAATCGCTTTCCCGAACTGGCAACCATGCTTGAACGTTTAGGACAAGCCCACGTCTTACGTCATTGGGGTCAATTAACCGATGTTCAGCGTTTGCATTTAATGCGACAGATCGAAAATATCGATTGGACTCAAATTTCTCAACACTCGCAACTTAATGGTCAAACGGATCATTGGCAGTTCCTTTCTGCCGCCGCAAAGCCACCAGAAGCAATCTTGTTGCAGGACTTTTTTAAACCTGATAACTACACTCTTGCTTGGCAACGTGGGGCGGCCGCGCTGGCTCAAAATCAAGTCGCGTTTGTATTGACCGCGGGAGGGCAGGGGACCCGACTCGGCTTTGATCACCCTAAAGGTATGTACCCGATCGGGCCACTCAGTCAACGCAGTTTATTTCAAATCATGATTGAACATTGTCAAGCGCGAGCTAAACAATTTCACGCGACCATTCCGATCTATATCATGACCAGCCCGCAGACGCATCATGAGACTGGCGATTTTCTGGAGGGGTACGGTTTTTTTGGCTATCCCCGAAGCGATATCCAACTTTTTTGCCAAGGTGAGATGCCGGCAATCGATCGTCAGTCGGGTGCTGTGTTAATGTCGGAACCCGGACTGATTGCAACGAGTCCCGATGGCCACGGTGGCGCGATTCGAGCGTTAGATCGGAATGGCTGTTTAGCGGACATGCAACGACGTGGCGTGGAATACTTATTTTATGGTCAGATCGATAATCCCTTACTGCAAATTTGCGACCCTGCTTTCCTCGGATACCATTTGCTGCACCGCTCGGAAATGACCTCCCAGGTCATTCGAAAAACCGAACCTTTGCAACGTGTGGGCAACGTCGTGCAAATCGAAGGCCGGGCTCAAATTATCGAGTACAGCGATCTGGTCGAATCGGCCGCTCGACAATGTAATGCCGATGGCAGTCTATATCTCTGGGCGGGCAGTATCGCCGTACATGTGTTCAATCGTGAGTTTTTACAACGCGCCGTCGAGCGACCGGATTGGTTGCCATTTCATCGTGCTCTGAAAAAAGTGGCGACGATTGACACCGATGGAAATCCATTGCATCCAACCGATGTCAATGCAATCAAACTAGAACGTTTCATTTTCGACCTGATGCCTTATGCTTCACAGGCTTTGGCCTGTGAAATTGATCCGGCGCATGGTTTCGCCGCGCTGAAAAACGCACCTCCGGCCTCGACCGAAACGGCCGCGTGGGTTCAGCAAGCCATCGGCAATCATTTCGCCCAATGGATTCAGGCAATCGGTGGAACAATAGCACCGCAGGCGATTGTAGAGATCAATCCATTGTTTGCCGTCGATATCGAGGAATTGCGGAAAAGGCTACAGCCCGGAGTTCACTTTGATCAATCGACTTACTTGGCTTAGATCGCGCACCAGGGTTATCGACGTTGACAACACAACAATTTTAGTTCAGTTAGACATCAACGGCAGCATCAATACAAGGAAGAATTTAGCACTATGTTACATGTGACCATCATGGCGGGAGGATCGGGCACACGGTTCTGGCCCGCCAGTCGCAAACTGATCCCTAAACAGTTTCTCCGATTTCAAGGAGATTCTTCGATGCTGCAGGATACCGTCGGGCGATTGGAGGGACTTTGTGCAAACGAACAAATCACCATCGTTACAAATGCCGCACTGGTGGAAACGGTGAGCGAACAGTTACGAACTTTTCCAGGCGTACAAATAGTCGGGGAACCTGCCAAACGCGATACAGCACCTTGCATCGCCTTGGCCGCGGCGATTGCATTTGCTCGCGATCCCGAAGCCACCATGTTGATTATGCCTTCGGATCACTTAATTGCCGATAAAGAATTGTTTACTCAGGCCGTGCGGGCCGCAATGTCAGCAATTGAACGCGATCCCGAACAACTGATCACTTTTGGAATTCCGCCGACTTACCCGGCTGAAGTCTTTGGTTATATCGAGCGTGGTGACGAGCCCTTGGCTGGACACGTATTTCCGACATTCTCGGTTTCGAGGTTTCGTGAAAAGCCTGACGCGGTGACAGCGGCAGGTTTTTTAGCCACCAGACGATTTTATTGGAATGCCGGAATTTTTGTTTGGCGGGCAGCGACGGTTCTCACAGCGCTTCGCGAGTACGAACCCAACTTAATGCAATTGATCGATCGAATTGCAGCCACTATTGATTCGCCCGCTTTTGCCGAAACGTTGGCTGCAGAATTCCCAAAAATTCAAGGCAAGTCGATCGATTTCGCGGTGATGGAACGTTACCCTCATGTCCGAGTAATCGCGGCTCCGTTTGACTGGGACGATGTTGGCAATTGGACCGCCGTCGAACGATTGCAATCACTCGACCCCCAAGGTAACGCCATCGATGCAGCGAGACACATCGGAATCAATACTCAGTCTTGCATCATTCGTGGCGCGGGACAAAAACTGTTGGTAACGCTTGGGGTTTCGGATCTCATTATCGTTCAAACTGGCGATGCAACGCTGATCGCTCACAAACGCGATGAAGCAGCTGTCAAACAGGTTGTCGACGAATTAGAAAAACGAAATTGGCGTGAATTTTTATAATCCAATTTCATGACGGTCGACAAAAACTAACGGGACAAATCAACAGCTTCCGCAAATTGTGGCGGCACAAAAAGTCAGCCACATGGAAAATAGAGAATTCTTGTTTTAGGGATGTCAGTTTTCTTGGGATTTCAATTATGAAACCGAATGAACATTACCTCATGCACCAAATCACTCCATTCCCACGTAATCCCAAATTAACAGGAACTTGGCTATTGGTGGCCATTGTCTTGGGTTTGTGGGGTACGTTTTGGAACAATGCGACGTTGCTGGGCCAAACGACTCTCGATGATTCGGCGAACGAATCCAAATCCAATTGGAATGTTCCGATACCGACCTTAGGGGGGAAGCAGTTTTGGTCAGACGTCCGTTGTTATGGAAACTGGAAAATCCAAAGAAACGCCGTTGATGGCCATCACCGCTTGCTCGATGACCGCGACATCCGCCGCGCTTGGGGCAGCCTGGAGGCATGCAATCATGAATTGCAGCAACAAATTGACTCAAAACGGATTAAGGGGCATTCCGGAAGGTTAATTATTCTGCTACATGGATTGATTCGCACCCACGACTCCATGAATAAAATGGCAGCCTATTTGCAAGAGAATAGTACTCAACCACTTGAAACCATTTGTTTCCAATATGCTTCGTCGCAGGCCAACGTCGGGCAACATGCGCACGACCTCGACCAGTTCATTTCGCAGCTTCAAGAGGAAGTAACCGAGATTTATTTGGTCGCGCATAGTCTCGGCAATATTGTTATTCGCCATTATTTACAGGACAACCGTGATCTGAAAACCAATCAATTGGGAGATCCGCGAATCAAGCGAATTGTGATGTTAGGACCGCCCAACCAAGGTAGTCGGGCGGCACGGCTCTTAAAGAATAGCCTCGCTTTTCGAGTCGTTACCGGCGAGTCGGGCAAACAATTGGCATGGGATTGGGAAAAGCTGGAAAGCCAGTTGGCGACGCCGAAACAAGAATTCGCCATTATCGCGGGAGGCGACGAAACACCATCGTTTATTGAACAAAAAGTTTTTGGCGGACCCACCGATTACACGGTCAGTGTGGAAGAGACGCAATTAGCCGGTGCATCGGACTCAATCGTATTGCCAGTCATTCACGGATTGATGATGTATGATCCTGAGGTCCGAAAGGCCACATTAAGCCTTCTGGAACATGGATATCTCGTATCACCTGAACAGAAAAAACCCATCCAGTGAAAATACTACCTCGAACTGGGCGGATTATTGGTATCGACTTTGGCACCGTGCGAATCGGAGTTGCCATTACCGATCCAGCGCAATCGTTGGCTTCTCCGTTGGAAAACTACCCCAGGCGCACGGCAGAACTCGACCAACAATACTTTATGCGACTGGTGAAAAACGAACGCCCCGTTGGTTTTGTCGTCGGATTACCAGTCCATTTGGATGGCAGTTCCAATTCCTCGTCCCAGAAAGCACTGGCCTTTGGAACTTGGCTCGAAGAACTTACGCAAGTGCCCGTTGTTTACTTTGATGAACGTTTTACTAGCTCCCAGGCCACCGAATATTTGCGAGAACTGGGGCTGACACGCAAAGCCAAAAAGAAAATTCTAGACAAGATCGCTGCTCAGATTTTACTTGACGCTTTCCTGCAATCGGATCGGGATGGCAATACCGAAACTCGGCCGCTCGACGGTTAGACACTCATTGGATGCGATTATCGAACTTGCAAATGGCCCTCAATTTCTAGATGAAATCGGCCCGATTAAGCTTTCGATTCCCGTGATACGCGCAATTGTCAACTTCGAGTACAATCGTTAAAAATTGATCCTGACGAAATAAAACCTGCGTCGCCTGACGGTTTGATTTTATTTTCGTTTACGCTCATAGGTTTTGCTTGTGGGTTCATCTTGCGTTTCAACAGAATGGATTGTCCGTGGCGGCTTATATTTTGATGAACACCGGCGGCTTTTCCGGCGCTCGCTGGGAGCTTTCACCGCGTTCAGAGAACTTAATCGGCCGCGATTTGCAGTGTCTGATTGTTTTGAACGACCCGCAGTGCTCACGCATCCACGCCTGCATTTATTGTGATGAAGACGGATGGTGGATTACCGATCGCGATAGCAGCAATGGCACCTATGTGGCGGGGCAGCCGATCGATTCAGTTCGACTGGTGGAAGGAATTGAGATTCGCATTGGCGCCAGTCTGTTTCAGTTTTCCCTCAAGTCCCATATTGATGACGCCCCGGCGGCCGAAGCCGAAGAACATCCAACAATCGTCTCGGATCGCAATCTCAATACTCAAGAGTTTGGACTACAAACACTGAGTTTTCTGACAGCCAGCAATTTGAAAAATGACTTCAGCGTCTTGTTTCAATTGGCCGTGAAGTTGTTAGGGGTCGATAATCCGAACGAAGTTATCAGTATCAGCATGATGCGATTATTTGAACGCACGGGCGCTTCGGCAGCTGGATTCTTGTGGCTCAATGATTCAGGAGTGCTTCGCCCCATACAAGTAATTCCCAAAGATCAAACCAATGCCGTGGAGTTAAAAAAAGAACTCACAAAACGAGTTGTGTTAGAGAAGAAAGCGATTCGTGTTGAATACGATGCGGCGAGTAAAAGCGGCGTCTATGCCGACGCCATTTGTGTTCCACTGATCGCGGCCGATGAGCGGGGCGAGCAAGTTGCCGAACATGTCCAAGGAGCCATCCACCTCTATCGACAGAACCAACGATTTCTTGATTCGCACATGGAATTGGCGTGCGCATTTGCCAATATCATGATGCGGACCTTAAGACGCGCTAATGAACGCGCTTCGCTGGCAGCCGAATTATCGAGTCTAGTAAAAAAGACCGGTACGTCCGATGAATTGATGGGTGAAAGCCCCAAAATGGTCGAACTCAAATCGCGAATCCAGCGCGTGGCCAAGGCCCAAGGTTGCGTGTTGATTCGAGGTGAAAGCGGGGCGGGCAAGGAACTTGTCGCGCGCGCTTTACACCGCGCCAGCCCCAGGGCCGATCGCCCGATGTTGACGGTCAACTGCGCCGCAATTCCTCGCGAATTAATGGAAAGTCAACTGTTCGGCCACAAAAAAGGCGCTTTCACCAGCGCCGACCGAGATCATGTGGGTTGGTTTCAACAAGCCGACCGGGGCACTTTGTTTCTCGATGAAATTGGCGAATTGACCTTGGAGGGCCAATCAAAATTGCTGCGGATTCTGGAAGGACACCCCTTTATGCCTGTCGGCAGTTCCGAAGCGATTTCCGTCGATGTTCGCGTAATCTGCGCCACAAATCGCGATCTGCAAGAATTTGTCGAGGAAAAACGTTTTCGCGAAGATCTATTTTACCGACTTTCAGTTTATGAATTGTCGATTCCTCCGCTCCGCGAACGAGCCGGAGACATTCAGTTGTTAATCGATTTCTTTCTCAAACATTTTCGCGAACGACACGGTAAATTCGAATTACAGCTTTCACCCGAAGCCAAGTCGTTATTGTTGTCGTACAACTGGCCAGGTAACGTACGGCAATTGCGAAATGTAATCGACAGTGCTGTTGTCATGGCCGATGGCCAATTGATCCAAGTTGAAGATTTGGGTATTCGCGATGCCCGTGCCAAACCGGGTACGGAGCTCGAAACGTTGCGCATCGACTATTGGGAACGAAAATTAATTACCGAAGCCATGAAACGCACCGAAAACGTTATCCCAGAAGCGGCCAAATTATTGGGCATGAGTCGCGCAACACTCTATCGAAAACTGGATGAGTACAAACACGAACCTCCAAGCCCCTAACGACGAATACCGTGAAATCTAATCAACAAATCGCCAAACTGTTTGATCAAGTCGCCGACTTGCTTGAGTTTCAAGGTGAATCGAGCTTTCGTTTTCGCGGCTATCGCAATGCGGCGGACGTGTTGCGTGGGCTAGATGTCGAGGTGGCCGAATTACTAGCTGACCCTACAGCAACCTTGCCGCCTAAGTTAGGCAAAACGATGTCCGAGCGATGTCGCGAAATTGTGGCGACCGGCCGCTTACCTGCTCTCGATGAAATCACGCGGACCGTACCGATTACCGTACTCGACATCATGCAAATTCCCAAACTAGGCCCGAAAAAAGCCGCACAGCTGTATCGAGAACTGAACATTGCCACGATCGATCAATTGCGTGAAGCCTGCCGCAACCAACAAGTGCAAAAATTGTCCGGGTTTGCTGCCAAGACGGAGCAGTCGATTTTGGCCGGAATCAATCACTTGGCCAACAACCCGCAGCGCTGGTTATGGGCCGATGCCGATCATGCCGTTACTACTTGGTCGGCGGCGCTGTCCAACTGCGCCGCACTCCAAAAGTTTGCCTTTGTGGGTGACTATCGCCGACTGGTCGAACTACTGGACGGGCTTGTCTTGTTGGTAGACTGTTCAAACCGAGACGAGTTGCTCGTTTGGTTGAACGAGCAATTCCCTCAAGGAATATTGCAGCTCGGAGGAACGGCCATAGGATTGGGGGCTGCGCCGAAAATCGAAGTTACTCGGAACGATCTTGAACAGTCACCCTGGGTAATAGAACAAGATGGCTTACCATCGTTGGAAATCCAGTTTGCGGAAAAGGATACCTGGGGATTTGCCGAATTGATAGCGACCGGCGGCGCCGCACATTGGCAACAACTGCAAGCGTTATTGCCCGGTGAATCGCCCGTCCGGCATTGGCCGCCGATCAATTCGATAAATCAAGATAGTTCAATGGCATCGTTGCGGACAACTTCGGAAACGGAAATCTACGCCGATCTTCAAATGGATTGGATCCCCCCGGAACTGCGCGATGGCCAAGACGAAATTGCACTCGCACAATCGCGAAGGTTACCCAAGCTGATCGAGCTGGCTGATATTCGCGGCGATATGCACTCTCATACCACGGCGACGGACGGTTCAGCTTCGTTTGAACAAATGGCTTTGGCTGCCCACAGCCGAGGTTTACAATTTTTAGCAGTCACCGATCATTCACAACGCGTAGCCATGGCCCGCGGGCTAGATTCCGATCGTTTGTTGGCCCAGTGGCGGCAGCTCGATCGATGGAACGAACAAAATCCGGGCGAATTTCGTTTACTCAGAGGCATCGAATGCGATATTCTCGAAAATGGTGCGATGGATCTACCCGACGATGTATTGGCGGAGGCTGATTGGGTAATCGCCAGTGTGCATTATGGTCAACAGCAACCGCGCGAACAGATCACCGATCGAATTTTGCGAGCACTGGCAAATCCCCATGTCGACATAATCGCTCATCCCACAGGGCGATTGTTAAACCGGCGTCCACCTTACCAAGTGGACATGGTTGCCGTGATGCAGGCAGCTGTTGAGTATAAAAAATGTCTGGAGCTCAATGCCAGTCCCAAACGTTTAGATCTGAATGTTGAGCATTTGCGACTGGCAAAATCGTTAGGCATTCCTATCGTCATCAGTACCGACGCCCACTCGCCGCGAGGGCTAGATGCAATGCGGTTTGGAATCAATCAAGCTCGCCGAGCTGGGTTAACCGCATCCGATGTGCTCAATTGCCGTCCCTGGAGCGATTGGCCGAGGTAGTTTGTACCAAGGTTTGCGAACTGGCTGCCGGGTCGTTGCGCCGCGGAAGTGCGGGCCAGGCGGCGACACCTTGAGGTATGCGTTCTGAGATTTCACGCTGATGAGTCGGTACATAACTTGGTAGTGCCGGATCGTCAAACTTGCTTTTAAGCCCCCAGACTTGGGCAATCTTGTCTTGATACAACAAACACCAGCGGTCCGATTGTTTTGCCATAAAGTAAGTAGAGTTCTCGTTGTGCCGCCGCAATACGGCCAGTTCCGGATTGCCATACTCCAAGATAGCGGTCGGATTAAACGGCGGAGAGAACTTACCGCGACACCGCCCTCGATCACTGGCGTCGCCGCTGAGAAAATCGAAATGGAAGTCAATAACATTTTGAGGATAACAGGTGTCGTATCGCCCATCGAATGACAATTGCCCAAGTGCTGATTGTCCGGAGTTTCGATTGTCGTTTGCCTTGTTGGATGACGGACTCGAATCGGAAACCGCAAATGCTGCGATCGCGTATTGAGCCCAATTGAAAGAAACAACCATTTTTCCATTCAGACGTTGATCCGCCATGTATTGAAATGCGTCGACTGGATATTCATGCTTGGGCACTTTAATCGAAACCATCTTGCCAACCAATGCAAACGCTAACACGACGCTCGCTAAAACGTACAGGATCAAACTGGCGCGATCTGAAGGTTTTACCGCACTGGGCAAATCAGCACTGGGCAATTCAGCACTGGGCAATTCAGCACTGGGTTTGCGCCACCAAGCTTTCAATCGGGACAAAGCGGAATCGAGATGGGCAGGCATCCACAACCCTGCTGCGATTACAAAAAACGGAATATGCCGATGGACTGACCAAGCCTGAAACAAAGTAATGGTCAGAATTGCCCATTGCGTAAAGTCTTTTGGCCGAGCCGTCAAAAACGCTGAAAAACCGACCACTCCAGCAACGACCAAAAACCGAATTCCGACATCGTCCCAAAAGTGCATTCGCGCCCATTCCATTACCTCGGGCCGAGGCACAGCTAACGATTCCACCAGCCAAATGTGCAATCGCGGACCGTAGGGATTAACAATTGTCGCCAGAACCGCCACAAACATCATGAGACCAAATCGACGAATCAATCCATAACTGGCAGCCCCCAGGCGCACGTAGGCTTCCAGCGATCGAAACGAAAGATAAGCCAGATAGATACAAATTCCGGCAACAAACGCACCATGCGTATTCGCCCACAAGCAGAACAGTACGGGAGCGGCCCATAGAAATCTTAGACGGCGCAAATTATACGCGATTGGCCTAATTTTTTCAGATTGCCATCGTGTCCATTCATCGTCGGTTGTGCGACGCAAATGCCATTGATCCCGCCAACCGGCAAAACTGTAATTAAGCAAACCCAACAGCGCCGCATAATACATGAAACTAAAAAGTTGCGGCCGCAAACTCCAAAAGTATCCAAGGTTTAAAGCGACGCCTAACATTAACAAACCAATACTCAGCGCAGTTGCCTGTTGACGCCGACCATAAGCAGCAATTCCGGCAAACAATAGGCCGCTGAGTAAGACCTTTAGCGCCAGCAGTCCCCTCGGCCCGCCCCAGTATTCGACCGTAGCGAGGAAAATTTCGGCAAGGTTTTCATGATTGATCCAACGATAGCCCTCGGCGGTAAAAGTATACGTAGCGGTTGGTGCAATTTGGCCCGCTGCCAAGACATCACGACCGTACTGCACATGCCCCCACAAATCGGGATCGACCAAATCAATACTTACTGCGAAACAACTGGCCAATAAAGTGGCTATCAGCAGCCAACGACCGGCCGACAAAGAACTGGCATTTTCGAGTGTTTGGGTCTTGGGGGAAAGCGGGAGTTGCGAAAGACCCATGGACAGTTCAGTGTATTTCTTCATCGTCGAGGCCGCCCATCGAAAAAAACCAAGTGCCTGCAAAAGAGGCAATATTGCGTAACAATGACTGGCTTAATATAGAATCCAGGCGATTGGCCGATGGCAGAATTCAAACACTCGAAGATTAACCGTTTCGAAGACAATGCCAATAGAATCGATGTTAACGACTGCAGCGATTAAGAGCGGTTGTTGCGACGCATTGCTTGATGTGTCAACCGAATCAAAGACCGACGCACTGCGGTGAAATCGGGTGTTGCCCCACGTCGCGGTCGAACCACCAAATCGAGCTCGCCGGGGAGATTAATAAACTCTTGGCGAAACGCTTCGCGGACCACTCTTTTCCATCGATTTCGGACAACCGCATTGCCGACTTGTCGGCCAATCGCCAATCCCAGCCGAGTCGATTGTTGCGGCCGCAGCAATACTTTGACGACCAACACTCCGTCAGAAACGACTTGCCCTTTCTT
>JBGSMY010000235.1:0-31594 GCA_041739975.1 Pirellulaceae bacterium | reverse complement strand
CGCCTTGAAAAAAAATATGTTGGAATCGCGCATGTAGTGAAAAGCACAATCATCCCCGGGCCAAGCCCTTGGGTATTCGTGCTGACCCCCTTGAAAAGAAATATGTGGGAATCGCCCGTGTAGTGGAAAGCACAATCATCCCCGGGCTAAGCCCTGGGGTATTCGTGCTGACCGCGTTGGAAAGAAAAGGTGTCAGGAACCGTTTCGTGCACGTAGACTGGCACAGCGATAGAATTCGACCATGGGACGACCGAAACAAGCGGCTGATGGTGGCTTGATTTACCATGTTTTGAATCGCGGCAATGCCCGCCTAACCATTTTTGAAAAAGATGGCGATTTTGAGGCGTTCGAAGGGATAAACGAACAAGCCATACAGCGTTATGGAACGGACTTCTGGGCTTGGTGCCTGATGCCCAATCACTGGCACTTGGTTGCCAAGCCGCACAACGATGGGGAGTTATAGCGCTTTGTCGGGTGGCTTACATTGACGCATACTCAGCGCTGGCAAACACATTACAACCATGCGGGTAGCGGTCACATGTATCACGGACGATTTAAGTCGTTTACGACGAAGCGTCGCCCGAGGATGTCCGTTTGGTGATGAAGACTGGTCAAATCGGATGGTTAAACGTTTGGGACCTGAGAGTACACTGCGACCAAAGGGCCGATCAAAGAAAAACGGTTCTTGACACCTTTTCCTCCTACTTGAACCATCCCTACCAATTCACGCGCTTTCTTGAGTGTTTGCTGGTGAAGCACTTGGTAGCTTGGCGGTTAGCTTTGTGGTAACTCACTACCGGCTGTCGTCGGTAGTTTCGGAGGGTGGGTGTGAGCGAGTGTCGGTTTTAGCTTGGTGATAACTCACTACCGACTGTCGTCGGTAGTTTCGTTGGGCAAGCGCGCGGGGGTGTCGTTTTTAGCTATGTGGTAATTCACTACCGGCTTTTGCCGGTAGTTTCGGATGTAAACGCCGGTTAACGCATCAGGCTATCGCGTTTGAATTCTAATGAGTTTTTCTCCAGGTCAACATAGTTGCCATACACCGGCAAAAACCGCAGTGATTGAATTCGGTTCCAGTCATCTTTGGAGAATTCCCACTCGTGAACCATGCGTTTGACTTTGCCATCTTCGTAGTCTGCATGCCGCGATACTTTGCCACCTGTAACCGGTTCGCTTTGGGCATCGATGGTGTCGATGACGATGCGGTCGGCGTAAGGCGAATCAGAGACAATGACGGAAAAAATCACGCGTTCGTCAGGAAATTGCCATTTGACGTCTACTTTTGCTTTCGGCTCATCCAATTGAAAAGACTTTTCACCTGCGGTGTCGTATGTCAGTCCCAGCTCTTGTTTTACGGTTACGGGCGGTTCGTCTTGGGACCATAAATACAATCGAAATCGCCATGGTTGAGACAGATCGCCCAATTGTGTCGGAGCATTCATTCCTGATGGGACTGATTTGGTATCAAACGGTAAAAATTTAAGGGTCACCACATTGTTATCACCAAAAACCAGATAATCCTGGACGATGAACGAATCTGGCATTCCGAGCTGCGGTCTTTCCGATCTGGCTTCTAAAACGGCCCGCCAGGGGCGAAACGTGAACCGTTGATCGCGGGTGTCTTCCGCCCAGATTTCAAATCCCGGTCCTCGATAATTCGATTGATCTTCGAAAATTCTTACACGGTACGGTTTCGTTTCTTTAGCCGTCGGCAGCCAAAGATCGAGTCCCGTTTCCGGTCCACGCGCTAGTTTCCTCAATGGGTGATCATTTGCAGGACCCACAAAGTGCAATCGCCGTTCGCCTTCGTCTAGAACCACGCCAACGGCATCTCCGGAAAGCACTTGGGCCGTCAAAGCATTGTTGCTGAACTGAACATCATTCGTTTGCACTGTAAACCGCTTGCCAATCCATTTGCGTACTTGTCGCAAATCAAATTCGTCTCGTTTGCTTTTAATCAAGCCTTCGTCGGGGATTTGTTCATAACCGATATCACGGGCAATAATTTGGCGTCGATCATCGGCCACACCGACAACTTGGTACTGAATCTCAGGGAAATCAAAATGCGACAGCAACATATCAGACAATGATTTGTCGCTAATCGGGAAATAGTTTGCCGAACCGGCAAGTTGTTTCAAATGGGCAAAGCGTTGTTCCAAGGGAACACTACCAAACGATGTGATGGTCTCGATTTCTTTGGAGAAAAACCGAGGATCTTCTTTTTCAAACTGAAAGACCTTAAGCCGGTTGTTGAGATTCTGGTTGGCCAATGACCGCATATTGTTGGTGTAATCGATGTCGAGTTTCCAACCATCAAATCGAGCTCCAGGCGTCGGATCGTTGAACAGCGTGTATTCAATGCCGTCGGTCAAGACAAACAATTTATCGCCCAGCGGATCTTCGAACTCTACGGTTTGTCGCAGTGCCGCGTACAGCGGCGTCATCCCAAATGGCTCTAGTTTGTCGATCTCGTCCTTGAATCCAGCAAAATCGGTTTTGCTGAGTCGGATCGGTCGATTTAGAATTACGGCATCATTGTGGGGCAATTGGTCAGTGGCCAGCGGTTTCCACGAGTTTTTGCGAATGTTGAGCTCGGGACTAATTTTTCCGTTCTTGATTTTGAAGTTTTTGGTAGCCCCAAAAGCGACCGTTGACACTTGATAGGCATACTCCGTTGCCAGAGTCTCCAAGAGAACTTTGCTGGCAACTTGCGCTTGCTGAATTTTAGGAATACCAACAGGAGCCTCTCCATCGCGTTGGCCCACGGCATCTTTCATCGAGGCGGAACAATCGAGCAAGAGCACAATCGAATCGCGCTCGATAGGATTTTGACGGTGTGTTAATAACCAAGTAGGAGGATTGATCGGAACGACTAACTCCGTTCGCAACGTCTTTCGATTAACCTCAACCGTTGCCGGAATCGGACCAACTGGAATTCCACGCGTTGCGACATGGCCGCGAAATAACAACCGCTCGGTGTAATTGCCAGGTTCGATCGTCGATGGACGTCGCACCGATTCCGGTGCCTGCGGTTCTCCCGCGGCATTCCAAACGATCCCCAATCGTGTTTCGGACGTGCCGTTGAATTCATTGGTTGCCATCGGTGGAAATGACTGGCTCGACCACAGCAATCCAGGCTCAAGTTGCGGAACGGTTCGTGCCATTTGATTGAGTTGATCGAGTTCCGTCCACGCCGGTCGATAAAACGTCCGGGCAGCTTCCGTATGCCGACGAATTATATCGCTTGGCGACCAGTCATTGCTTTCGCTGGCCCCGGCCGGCAAATTAGCGGTCAATTTGTAAGCGAGATCACCAAAATAAAATCCTCCATCCGGACGTGCTTTCGTATCGCCCCAAAAATCCGCCAAGACCGATTCTATTCGTTTTCGCGTCGTAACAATCCGATGTCGATCGAGAAATTTTTGCCATGGTTGAATAGTTACTTCAACCCACAATTGCGGATCGGGTTGAGCAGTATTGCGCTGTCGATCAATCGCGGCCAATGGCAAGGGTTCTTCCCCGCCCGAGGTGGTGTAAAAATAACGCTGCCATTGATCGGTCGCAATCGAATTCGTCCATTCTTTGCCCAGCCACATATCGCCCGGCGTTTGGTCGACCATGGCCTGAAAGGTTGCAGCAGGCCAAGCCTGTGCAGTTGAAGATTGGCTACCCGCGGGATCGTTGCCGGACAAAGTTGCTGGGGCCAACGCGGAACTGGGATCGGCCAGATCATTGCAAAGTTTTACGAACCCTTCTTGCCAACTGGTTTGATATGCCTTTCTCACCGTGCGACGTTGCTCGCTATTGAGCCAAGGCGTCAGCAACAACCACTGCGAAACGACCCGAGTGTCCGCATCTGCTTTGGCATTGTCATTTCCCAGAGAGCGAGCGCTGATGTATTCTTTGATAAGTTTGCCGATTCCACATTGGTCGTGCAAATTGCCAATCGGCTGAGTTTCATGAAACTGCTTGACCACGGCTTGTGGATCAAGCGGCAAATACGGATGAACGGCCGACCAACGGTCGGTATCGGAAAACTGTTTGGCGATCAACGGCCAAGCTAACCAGCGTTCAGCTTGGCGACGGATTTGAGATAGCGCTTGTTTTCGTTCGGCAATTAAGTTTTGTAGATCTTGCTGTAAATTTGTAAAACTTTCCACTAAATTTGAACTTGCTGCGCCCAACAACCAATCTTCGAATTGGCGTTGCCGTTCAAGCGTTTGGCGACTCCGCTGTTCCAGATCGGGAAAAAATCGGGCAATTTGCCAAGCGTCGAGGTTTTGCATTTGCCACGATAATTCGCGGCATTCTATTGCAAGTTTTGCCGCATTCACGCGGTCGGCATCTTGCCAATCCAATTCCCGTGCCAGCCAACGCAAGAATTTTGTTTCCGGCCAATCATTGGCGATTTGCCCGTCGCCATTGCTCGCAATACCTAGAGAAGCGAGTTGCCATTGCCAAATGGAAGCTGTATCGACCAATTGTGAATCAAACCAAGCCATAGTGTCGCGAAGGTCCGAAGCAAGTCCTTGAGCAATGTCAGCTTTACTCCACGGCTGAGCAAAGTGTTGCCAAATTGCAAACGGCACCATCGCATCGCCGCGCAATCGATTGCTGGAGTTAGTTACCAATTTTTCTTGCTGGCTCAGTAGTTCGTTGAGTTGATCGAGCGTTGGACTCCCAGGCGTCTGATTGGCTGGTGGCGTTGTGGCGGTTGGTGGCGCGGCACCATCAGCTGGTGGATTAGCCGCAGCATTAGCCGCAGCATTAGCTGCAGCATTCTTACGGCGCTCGATTTCGGTTTTCGTCGATAAGAAATCGCGTTGCAATTGACGAAATCGTTGGTACTCGGTAATTGCCGAACTGCCATCCATGGTTCCGGCCGCAACGGCTTCGGTTAGGCTGGCATATTGTTTCGGCAGCGTTGCTCGGTCGCCGAGTAATTGTTTCAGCCGTTCATTCAAGACCCCCCATTCACCGGAGGCTTGAGTTTGACTCCATTGCCACAGCTGTTCCATTCGCAGGAGAGTTTGAATGCAGGCCACCAATACGACTGGACGTTCCAGTAGATCATTTTCAAATTGTCGTTCCAATTGTTCCCAAGCGCGATCGAGTTCGGCAGCTGGCGGAAAATAGGCGGCCCCATCATTTGATTGCCATTGCGGCGGGGCTTCTTTCCATTGACTCACCACGATTTCGCCAAATCGTGCCGCCAGTTCTGGCGGAGCACAAATAACGGGACGAGCAACATTCCCGGTTCCACACAAATACAATGTGTCCTGTTCAATCGCGGAATTTAAATATTTTTGCAATTCATCGAGCGTGACTTGTCCGCCCCGATCGAGATCTGCCATACCCAGGACGAGTCCTTTTTCCAAACCGAATTGAAAAACGGATTTGGCTTGGCCGGAGAGTTGCCAGTTTTGTTGCCCTGGGCCATGCGATAATACAACGACACAATTCGGCCATTGATCGCGCTTTTGAGGGTTATTGAAAATTTCTTGGAACTGTTGCACAAATGCCGTTGACGAGAATTCTTGTTGGGCAGTGACGCCGTCAAGAGAGCACAAATCCAAGAATATCACCGTTGTGTGTGTTGGCGACGAATTCTCCGGAGCGGGCTTTGCAACCAATCTTTTTAAAAATTGTTCTACATTCAACCATTGGTCATTTCCGGAGAGCGACCATCGACTTTCCGGCGAGTTTTCAGGCAAACCGCCAGCCGTGCTTTCGGCAGGTAAATTCCAGGCTTGGCCGGGATTCACGGCTAAAAAAGCCTCGCGATTTGGTGAATTTAAGTGTACAAGTCCCAAGGTGCGGATGGACCACAAGATAACATTGCCTTGCGGACCACCGGCACGAACTTGCGACTGCTCGTCGTCTCGAGCGATTTGTTCCCAGCTGAGGATTTTAGGTGCTATAAAAGTTAATGGGCCCACGGTCGAGGGATCTCGGGCAGCCATTTCCACCAATGGCAGCTGTCGCAAAAGTGGATTGGATCGAAACCATGATCGTTTAGAATCGATGCTTTCGCCTTCCACGCCCACTTGAATCGCGACCCATGGGACCGCCGGTGCTTGCCAAGCGGTCAATAAATAGATCAATAGGCCTAAAATAGCGATTGAACCAGCCCCAGCGACCACAACCTTTGACCAATACCAGATTAAACGATCGTATCGTTTTTCGGTGGTGGCGTTGGATTCGCTGCGTTTGTTGGGCCGCGCAGGCGCAGGAGTTGTTGATTGTGGTTCGGCGGATCTACGCCTTGGTCGTTCGCTCATAGCTTTACTCAATGCGTCAAGGAAGTAGGTTTTGCCGTTTATAACGGTTAATCGCCATTAGCCCAGATTTTCTTGGTGACTATCCTACCAAAAAAAACTTTGCGAAACTATAAACAGCATACCGCATTCAACACAAACCGTGAATCCTGATGTCGCCCTTAAAAAGTACGCAACAGGTGTGGATGCAATTCGTTAACTCACTGATGAGACCACTGCGCCACCACCAGCGCTGGGTTTCCCGTCATCCTGGATAAATACGCGTTCATGGCCACGGCTTTACTTTCAATCGAATCCGAATACTTGCCGGAGCGCCAACGTTTGGTTCTCGCCTTAGGCCAGACGCTTAGTATTGGCTCATCCCGTTTGGCCCATTTTCAGATTCCCGATCCAGCTCTCAAAGCAATTCACCTGCGATTGACGCTGTCGCGAGGTGGGGTCTTTATGGAAACCGCAACCGATGAAGATCTAATTCAATTGGGAGATCGCAATTTGCCGCGAGCTCGAATTGCCGATAATGGGCAGTTGCAATTTCAATCGGTACGAATCACCGTGTCCACCTTTGGACTAGAGCCGTTGCCAGTGGAACCCGTCTCGCCGTCCAGCGCGGACAATTCGGACCAATTGCCGATAACCGGTCCCCACGATACGGCAAAGGCACCTGAGTATCGGTATCAAGAAAACGTGGATGCAACCACAGAAGGTCAGGATTTTGTTGTCGCTAGTGAAAACCTTTCTGCGGAGCAGTCCGCGGAGCTTCTCGATGGCGATGATTTTAATTTCGAGGCCGAACCAATTGGCAGGCCCACGGCCGAATCTATTTCGAATCCAGACGATTCCGACGCCGTTGTGCCGATGACCAACCATCGTCGGACCGATGTGGCTGAATCGTTGCCCAATGTGCTCGAAGAAAAGTCCACAGAAAACGCCGACGATGAATCATCTCCTCGGGGGCGTCTGCGAGGTTCGGTGGAACGACCCAACGAGGATGATCATCTGTCCATGACGATTGTCTTGATGCAGTGGTCAGTCTTTCGCGCGGGATTTTGGGATTATCGGGTGAGTCCGCAGGCGTTGGAGTTTTTTGGATGGTTGATTCCACCAGATGAATGTCGCTTGATTTCCCCACAACCAATCGACTCCGATTTGTTGCGACGAATCGGGCATGCGCCGGGAATTCACATTTATCAAGCGAACTCGATTGAATCGATATTGAGCGATATTGCCGATGCCAATTACGTTGTTTTGGCCACTCGACTTTCCGACGCTCTATTAACGGAACATGTGATCCGGCTGAAATCGACTTTTCAATCGGCCTTCTCGTTCTTGACGAAAATGGCTTACGCATCGGACGCAGCCGTACTCAGTCGAATGCAGCAGATCTCCGTGGCTATCCTGCCTCGAGATGATGGTGATTTTTCGCTAATTACGCGGATGGCACCGGTGGAATTTATTGCTGCCGCTGCACACCACCGGTTGGCGATTGTGGAACGCCCGGCAAACTAAGGTGAATTGAAATGGCAAGCAAATCTGTTGAGTTGGTACCGTTGCCGGTACGACAGCGTTTGTCCGATGAAGCGATGGTGAAGGAAGCGACGGCGCAGCTGGAACAATTGCGACTGCGTCGGACGGTGCGTGATTTTTCTTCGGACCCGGTGCCGAGAAATGTCATTGAGACTTGTGTGTTGGCAGCCGGTACGGCGCCTAGCGGCGCCAATCTACAACCATGGCATTTTGCCGTTGTCAGCGACCAGGCTATAAAACGTCAAATTAGAGCCGCGGCAGAAGTTGAAGAACGCGAGTTCTACTCGCAACGAGCTCCGGCCGAATGGCTGGCCGCTTTGGCACCCCTGGGCACCGATGAACATAAACCGTTTTTAGAAAGTGCACCTTATTTGATTGTCGTATTTGCCAAATCGTACGACCAATTGCCAGATGGTCGGCAGGTTAAGAACTACTACGTATCCGAGTCCGTCGGGATTGCAACTGGATTTTTAATTCGAGCTTTGCATCAATGCGGATTAGCGACATTGACGCATACCCCCAGTCCAATGGCTTTCCTGAATCAAATACTAGATCGCCCTAAAAATGAACGTCCCACGATCCTTTTGGTGGTTGGATATCCTGCACCGGGTGCGATGGTTCCGAAGATTAAAAAAAAGTCGCTCGAAGAAATTTCGACTTTTTATTGATGGAATTGGCCTGGTGGCGAAATCGAATCAGCGGCAGGGATAAGCCGAGATCACGTGGTTGTTGTCTTGCAACACCAAACGAATTTTGCGAAGGGCAGGGTAGTCATCTCGCTTTCCGCGAATGCCGCCCTCGTATCCGATCTCGCGCCGCATATCCACCGTCCACACATCGCGGCCGTCCTCCGTTAACTTTCGAGCTTTTGTGTTGTCCTGTTGGGTGATCGCAAAGGCCTCGTCAATTGCCGCAAAGATTTGAAATCGGTCACCTGTGAACACACTGTGAACTTGGCGACTGGGATCATCCACGGCGTGATTCAACACATGGTCAATGCGGTGCTCGCCACCCGGCCCCATTGTGTATCGCAAACCACCAGGAGAGGTCAGCGATTGGCGGCCAATTTGGTCGGGCGGAAATCGTAGGGAGGACGAAGAACTCGTATTTGAATCCGAGGGGGCTTGTTGTGCAGGCGTGTTTTGTGGGCTGTTGGTCTGAGGTGCCGAAGAGTTCGTTTCGGCACCCGGTGCAAATAGGTCGGGCAATGGAACGCCCCAGCGTTGTTGCAATGTGGGGCGAAGCAATTGGTAGCCAACGATTCCACCAAGAACTAAGAAAACGAGAACAATTTTCTGCCAGGACCATACGGAACGTTTTGAAGTTAGATTGCGGGTTTGGTTCACGTTGTCCACTGCTGTGCTGAGTAGGATACCATTATTGCGGTGAGCAACCGCACCATCGAACCGACCGGTTTTACCACAAACCGACTTTTCCATATTATCGATTTCGCGAGCATTGTGCCATACGAAGCATTTTAACGAGCCAAATTTCGAAAAAGTTCATTGAACCAAACTTGACCCATTCCTCGACTTTTGATATTTCCTCCCCAGACAGTCTTGTCACTAATTCTTTGGAGTAATCATGCGCGCTGCAATTTGCTTGCTTTTCGTCTCGTCTTTATCGTTGTTAACTATCGGTTGCACGACCACGCGAACCTCGGATACGTCCCGAACCGGTATGGAGCAGTTGTTGCTTTCCAATGCCGTCGATCAAACATTAGACAATACGCCTTTGCCCCCAGTATCAGGTCGCAAAGTGTTTCTCGACACACAATTTCTGGATTCGGTGGACAAAGGGTATATCGTAGGTTCGTTGCGTCAGCGATTATTAAATAGCGGTGCGTTATTGTCTGACAAAAAAGAGGACTCCGAGATTACGCTAGAGATTTGTTCGGGTGGTGTGGGAACGGACAATATCAATAGCTTTATTGGTATTCCTGGTATGGCGATGCCAGGGCCTTTACCGATTCAAATTCCTGAAGTGCGAATGTTTGAGAAGGTAAGTCAGTTTGGGACGGCGAAAATCAGCTTGGTCGCTTACACAACGGCAAATGGACAATTGTTATTTGATAGTGGTAAGAGTTTAGCTCGATCAGATGACAATCGGTGGTCAGTATTCGGGGTGGGACCTTTCCAATCGGGCTCGGTTCGCCAAGATTTACAAACCGCCAACAGTCGGCGAAGTTATAATAGTCAGATGGCAAATTCCACGGACGAGACAAAATTGCGGTAATTGCGATTTACCTAGTTGAACACTCGCGCCGATTCGCCTCACTCATAAGGCTAAACAATGCAATACGACGCGATACAAATTAAACCGGGAAGCACCTGTCGCCTTGACGAAATCAGCACGTTACCACCCCATAAGTCTTGGGAAAAAGCCCAAGCGATACAGCGAATTGAAGACAACGCACAAATTGTGGCTGATTTGGCCAGACGATTGTATGCCGACGATCGACGAGCGATTCTGTTGATCTTGCAGGGTATGGATACGTCAGGAAAGGACAGCACGATTCGGACGATCATGCATGGCATCAATCCGCAAAGTTGCCAAGTAACATCGTTCAAGGTCCCCAGTGCAGAAGAGGCTGATCACGATTTCTTATGGCGAGTTCATCGTGCCGTTCCCCGCAAAGGCAACATCGGGATTTTTAATCGATCGCATTATGAGGATGTGTTGGTGGTTCGTGTACACCAGCTAGTTTCAAGTGAGACTTGGTCAAAACGATATGAACAAATCAACCATTTTGAAAAATTGTTGGTTGAGACTCGCACAATTGTCCTCAAGTGTTTTTTGCATATTTCCAAAGAAGAGCAGCGCAGTCGATTGCAAGATCGAATTGATGATCCGAAAGAGCATTGGAAATTCAACCCGCGGGATCTTGACGAACGAAAGTTATGGCCCGACTATCAACGGGCCTACGAAGACGCGATTACCCAGTGCAATACCGACCATGCGCCATGGCACATTGTTCCCAGTGACAAAAAATGGTGTCGCAACGTCATCGTCAGTGATCTATTGCGTCGGACTTTGGAACAATTGGACCCTCAATTTCCGCCGGCCGTACAAAAGTATCAAGGTCTTAAAGTCGAATAAGAATTACCGACATTGGGCCCTGCGGGCCATAAGATGTGCCGACGTAGACTTGAGCCACCGCCATTGGGTTTCCAGGGGATGGAGAGGTTTGTGGCACGACTTGAGCCACTGATTTCAGTGTTTTGCGGGACGTAAACTTGTTGACCGATTAAATTGGATCACGAAATGGATTGATTGCGGACGACCAAACTTGCTTAGCGTGGAACTGACAAACCGCTAGTGCCAAAATTATGTTGGTGATGTTATAATTCGGTTGTTGGAAGTGGGTCTAGGGCTGGTGCTCGGCACGGTCTTCAAAACCGTTGGGTCGTATGGAAATCATGCGATCGGTGGGTTCGATTCCCATGCACTTCCGCCATTTTTGCTCGATCAAAATTGAAACTATTGCAATCGTTTCAATCGCAATCGATTGTACCAGCATTGATAACCGCGGTCGTTTCAAGCGCAACGTTTAACGGCAAGCCAGAGCGGAATTTGCGGTAAACGACTCCCCCACTTCACCAGACACTATCTGCAAATTTCGCGGCGGCGACGGTGTGATGACTGGTACAAGCACAAAACTCACACTAGGGCTCGAAACGATTGAGAAAAATCTCACTACTCTACACCCCGCGCTCTTTTTATACGCAACGTTTCTTCCGCGGTCGTTTCAAGCGCAACGTTTAACGGCAAGCCAGAGCGGAATTTGCGGTTTTTGATTCCGCCACCTCCAAGATGTCTTCCGCAAATTTCGCGGCGGCGACGGTGTGATGACTGGTACAAGCACAAAACTCACCATAGGGCTCGAAACGATTGAGAAAAATCTTGCTACTCTACACCCCGCACTTTTTTCATACGCAACTTTTCTTCCGTATTCGTTTCTTCCGTATTCGTTTCAAGCGCAACGTTTAACGGCAAGCCAGAGCGGAATTTGCGGTAATCGACTCTCCCACTTCGCCAGACACAATCCGCAAATTTCGCGGCGGCGACGGCTTGATGGCGGGTACAAGCATGAATGCTTTTAGCATTCGGATGAAAAACACAACGATCCCCAGGGCAAGCCATCGGGGTACTCGCAGGGCGCGCGGCGCAGAAGATTTTGGGGAGACGCACAGAGGATCCTATGTCCTAGAGTGATTAAACCTACCTATCATTCCTTTGTGGGAGTAAAAGTTAAACCCTCCGTTGCGCGATGACAATTCCGAATCACAAACGGAATAACAAAACGAAATGTTTTACATTCGGTTCGATAAAAAACCTCGAGACTTGGAGGTACCGCACAAAAATCGTGGTCATGCAAGTCAGAGATCGGACTACGATTCAGTGGATCTGTAAACTCAAATTCAATGAAACAATTACTTTTAAAAGGCTTCTCAATCGAAGAACAAAATCGCTTTACGTTTCGAATTCAGTTAAACATTATTAATCACTCCAATCTACGATAGGGGGTCACACCGTCGCCGCCGCGAAATTTGCGGATTGTGTCTGGCGAAGTGGGCGAGTCGATTTCTGCAAATTCCGCTCTGGCTTGCCGTTAAACGTTGCGCTTGAAACGATCGCGGAAGTAACAATTGCGGTTATCAATGCGGGTCTATTTGCATTTCTAACGGGACCGAATGGCAAATGCATTTGTGCGTGTACCAGTCATCACACCGTCGCCGCCGCGAAATTTGCGAATTATGTCTTTAGAAGTAGCTGAGGCAAGGGACGCAAATTCCGCTCTGGCTTGCCGTTAAACGTTGCGCTGGAAACGATCGCGGAAGTAACGATTGCGCTGGAAACGAATGCGGAAGTAACGATTGCGCTGGAAACGATTATTCTCATCAGCTTCCCAAATGCTTTGTTAACACTTATGCTGTTCGCACATTGAGCTCCGGCTTGAAATTACCTCGAATTAAAGACTTTGTTCAAAAATGGTGAGTTTTCATGACACGCAATTTCTGTGCACTGTGCAGTTGGGCGATCGCGCTGGGTTTCGTCTTTTACACTGCCCACACGGTTTCCGCCGATGTTCGACTTCCCGGCTTTTACGGCAATCATATGGTGTTGCAACAACAACAACCCTTGCGATTTCGCGGCTGGGCTGATGCTGGCGAACAAGTCACCTTGCAGCTTGGTACAGAATCGAAAACGGTAAAAGCAGACGCCGAGGGGCAGTGGTCCCTGGAACTTTCGTCGCGCGAAGCGTCGAAGCAGCCCTTGCGAATAATTGTTCGCGGCGCGAATAATTCAATCACACTCGACGATATTTTGATTGGCGAGGTATGGCTGTGTTCCGGTCAATCAAACATGGAATGGACGGTGGCCGCCAGTCGCGATGCCCAACAAGAAATCGCTGCCGCCAACTTTCCAATGATTCGGCACATGAAAGTCAGTCATCGGCCAGCAAATGCGCCCCAATCGGATATTACGGCCGAATGGCAGATTTGCTCGCCTGAAACCGTCGCAAATTTCACGGCTTGTGGTTATTTTATGGCGAGAAAAATACACCAAGAGCTCGATGTTCCCATTGGATTAATCAATTCATCGTGGGGTGGCACTCGTATTGAACCATGGTCTCCGCTGATTGGATTTCAAAACGTTCCTGCGCTTGCCGACATTCATCAATCGGTGTTAGGGCGAACCCCAGGGACGGAAAGTTATCGCACGACGTTGCAAAAACATGCCACGGACACGGAACAATGGTTGGTGCAAGCCAAAAAAGTATTGACTTCGGCGACCCCACAATCGCTCGAACCACTCGCGGCGAATCCAGCGTTTCCGAGTTCATTGGTTCCCTTTCAAAGTCACCAAGATCCAACCATGCTTTATAACGGTATGATCCATGCGTTGGTTGGATTTCCAATCCGCGGTGCGATTTGGTATCAGGGCGAGTCTAACCATGGCGAGGGCCTGTCGTATTTTGAAAAGAAAAAAGCGTTAGTTGAAGGTTGGCGAGAAGTGTGGCAACAGGGCGATTTTCCGTTTTATTTTGTGCAGATCGCGCCCTATCAATACGGCAACGAAGCTCCAGAAATCTTGGCAGAATTTTGGGAAGTCCAAGCGACATGTCAACAAATCTCGAACACCGCCATGGTAGTCATTAACGATATCGCCACTCTTGGCGATATTCACCCCCCGAACAAACAAGATGTGGGCTTGCGATTGGCACAATTGGCGCTGCAGCATGACTATGGCCGAGTTGAGGTCGTCGCCCACAGCCCGGAATTGGAAGCTGTCGAAGTTTTGCCCGGAAAATTGCGAATCAAATTTCGAAATTCGGGTGGCGGATTGAAAACCCGCAATGGTCAGGCTCCCAGCCACTTTGAGGTTATCGGACCGGGTTCCATGGGATTCAAACCTGCGGTCGCAATCATCGATGGCGACAGTGTCGTATTGGAAGCAGCTGGCGTTGCTGCTCCCGTCGCATTTCGTTTTGCTTGGCACAAATTGGCCGAACCCAATTTGACTGGCGCAACTGGATTGCCGGTCGGCGCTTGTCGCGGAGGCAAAGTTCCTGAATTCTCGGAACTTATGCCCGACTTTGACAAATACCAAATCGTATACGACCTTGACCTGAATCAACTTGGGCCGAATTTTAAGTATCAGGTTGACAATAGCCAGTCGATTAAATCATTCGACCGAATTGCATATTTGCTAGAGTTACAATCGACTGACCGCGGCGAACAAAAAATCTTGGTTGCCATGGACGCCTTTACGGATTCCGCTGGGAAGATTGGAATTCCGACTGTCGCGAGCCAAGCTTCGTTTGCCGTGGACATTTCCAATCTCGAGATTTTTACCAATGAAGCTGGCTTGCCGAACGGCGCGAAACGCGTGAAAGGCAATATCGAATTTTGGCCAAACAATTACGGGGCGGGGAACGCTCAAAAAGTTTCCGGTGCGCTTGGCAACGCTTATGACATCGGCGACGAAATGAGCCCGCCACTTGATGGTTATGGTTGCATGCAAGTTCACGATACGGAAGCAAAACAAACTTTGTTTGCCATCAATCATTGGAAACTAGGGGCACAAGCCGACGTTGGGATCGGTAACAGTAGCGGACAGAATAAAGACTGGACGTTTGCAGCCAATGCTGGCAGCTATTCGCAAAAACGATTGCGAGTCTACGTTCGGTCAAAATAGGCCCCCACTTTTTTCCACCGCGCGGTCGTTACACGCGCACGGTTAACGGCAAGCCAGAGCGATAACCGCGGTCGTGACGCGCGCACGTTTAACGGCAAGCCAGAGCGGAATTTGCGGCTTTCGATCTAACCACTTCCGAAATGGTTTTCCGCAAATTTCGCGGCGGCGACGGAGTGATGACTGGTACACGCATAAATGCTATTAACATTCGTCCCTCTGGGACCAGGAATGCACCCGCATTGATTGTTTTGCGCGGACGATCGCTCGCAATCAATTAGACGAAAGTCGGACATCCTAATTCGCTCGTCGGTAACTCATGGCTTCGCGAACACGTTCTTTCGCCAACGTCAACGCTGCATCGCGCGGTTTGATTTTATTTGCTTTGGCTTTTTCCAAAACCGCGCGCGTATTCTCTTTCATTTTTTCTTCAATTTCTTGAAACGCTGCGGATTTAGTTCCGCCGTGATATTCAACCGAGCCGCAAATGACACCGCCAGCATTGGCGACAAAGTCGGGAACACAGACAATGCCGCGTTGGTGCAGGATATCTTCGGCCGCATCGCTGCATGGAATGTTTGCCCCCTGCAACATCAATTTGCAACGCAACCTCGATGCGTTCTGTTCGTCGATCACGTCGGGCTGAGCTGCGGGGACGAAGATATCGACCTCTAGGTCGATAAATTGGTCACCGCTGAGAATTTGAGTACCCTTAGCGTTGTAATCGGTTAGCGGCCGACCTGATTTCATCAAGCGAGCCAGTTCATCCACGTTCAGGCCGTTGGGATTGTAGACCGTGCCTGGCAAATCGGTGGCCGCAACCACGACGGCACCTCGTTTGGGGTCGGTAAGGTACTGCGCGGCGTGGCGCCCCACATTCCCAAAACCTTGAATGCTGACCGTTGCCCCTTTGAGTTCCAGTTCTGAATATTCTTGAGCAATTTCCGCACAAACGGCCAGGCCAAAACCCGTCGCGCCGACTTGGTCCAGTGGAATTCCGCCCAACACCGTGCTTAAGCCCACGCTGCGACGGATTTCATCGCGAACCCAAGCCATTGCCGTTTCATCCGTACCCATATCCGGACCCGGGATATATTGATTTAGCGATTCAATACCTCGGGCAAATTGACGGATCAAGGTTTCCTTTTGGGCCAGAGTTAATGTACGTGGGTCGGCAATAATACCGGACTTGCCGCCCCCATGAGGAATGCCGGCCAAAGCATTTTTCCAGGTCATCGCCCGGGCCAACCGAAACACTTCACGCGTATTGACCGTAGGTGTCATCCGAATACCACCAATTGCCGGACCGATACTGCTGTTGTCGATCACCACGATTCCACGTAGGTTGCAACGTGGTTCGTAGATATAGACAATTTTTTCAGGACCAAAAGAATCGGCGAATTGGTCAAACACGGCATTCGGATCGGCGTGTGTCACCGGATGTTCCAAAGTCATAGACATTTCTTTTTCTCAACTTTATTTGATTAATTTTGCCTAATTCGAAAATCCCAAAATTGGATTCTATGAAACGAGGAGTTGCTTCTCAGCAGGTAAGTTTATCGGGTAGACTTATTTCCTGCAAATGGCTTGTCATTTCCCGTTAGGATTAGCTTTGTGGTCGCCGATTCTTCCATAGCGTTATAGTGGTTAAAGCGATCAAGACTTGGAAAGGGCGCCATCCTAGAAAATTTAATGGCCGAATTTCGCTGAGAGTTTTGGATTAGCGCCTTGCAATCGGCGTCATGCTTCATAAAATTCCGTCGAAATTCAATTTTGGCATAGACTGAGTGGATTCGAGGTGGCATACTACTGCACATCCTCTTAGATCCTTAGTGACTAAGATTTGGATACCAGGTTGATTGGTTTTTCGACGATGACCGAATCTACGATATTCTCGTGTTTTCGATGTTTTTGCATGTTCGACGTTAACGAGCGAATTCCCGTTATCAATTCGCAAATGGCTTATCCCAACTAATTTTTCCTGGAACGGCGAGGCGGTGGACGCTCTCGTTTGGCGCGATCATCTGTGCGATACCTATCGCGACGCTAACGATGATCGGTTTTGGCTAGAAATCTAGCCCAACAGTTGTTTCAGCGATAATCTCCAGGAAAAGTACATGAGTTTTGCAGCATTTGGATTGCTGGCGCCATTGGTGCGCGCCGTCACAGAAAAAGGTTACACGGAACCGACCCCCGTACAGCAGGCCGCGATTCCGCCGGTCATGTTGGGCCGCGATTTGTTGGGTTGTTCACAAACAGGCACCGGAAAAACGGCCGCGTTTGCTCTGCCCATCATCCATCGATTGGCAAGTGAACCCAGCAATGGAAAAGGACGTCGGCGAACCCGCGCCTTAATCTTAGCGCCAACACGAGAATTGGCCGCTCAAATCGATGAGTGTTTTGCCGAATATAGCGCCGGCTGCGGTTTGCGATCTGCCGTAATCTACGGCGGTGTCAATCAAACCCGACAGACGCGAGCACTGCAACGCGGCGTCGATGTAATCGTGGCAACCCCAGGCCGTTTCTTAGATCTATATCAACAAGGGTTTATCGATCTGAAAGCAATTGAGATCGTCGTGTTAGACGAAGCCGACCATATGTTGGATATGGGGTTTTTGCCCGATGTTCAACGAATCATGGATCGCGTCCCAGAAAAACGCCAAACGCTGTTATTCTCGGCGACCATGCCTGGCCCAATTCGCGATTTGACCCAAAAAATCTTGCACGATCCCGTGACGATTGCGATCGCACCAGAAAAACCATCGGCCGAACGAATTGAACAACGTTTATACTTGGTTACCAAACAAGAAAAATTGGGTGTTCTGACCCAGATTTTGTCGGATAACGCGACCGGCAGCTCGTTGATTTTTGCTCGAACGAAACATGGGGCCGATAAAGTTGCCAAACGATTGGAGCGCCAAGGTTTTCGAGTTGGGACCATACATGGCAACAAATCGCAAAATGCACGCCAAGCTACCTTGGCGGAGTTTCGTTCCGGAAAAGTGGCCGTTTTAGTGGCTACGGACATTGCCGCCAGAGGAATTGATGTACGTGGAATCGAGCGAGTAATCAATTTTGATTGCCCGGAAACGCCTGAAACATTTGTACACCGCATTGGTCGAACAGCGCGGGCCGGTAACGCCGGATGCGCCATCACCCTGTGTTCACCGGATGAACGTCGATTGATCAAAGCCGTCGAAAGACATTTGAATACGCGTTTGCCAATTTCCGATACGCGAGCACTGCCCAAAGTTGCCGAAGTTGTGGGAGAAGCAAACGATCGTCAAGAATCAGGATCCGAAGGCAGATTTGGACGCGAATCCCGTCGGGCACCTCAATACGATTCGAATGAAAATCGAACCGGTCGCCGCGATTTTAGAGTTAGTCGCGACGGTCGATCGAGAACACCGGCCGGCAGGAGCGAATCTCGTTTTGGAGAACGGTCATCCAATACCAGTTTTAAACCAGCCGCACGTGCAACGGACCGCCGTGAAAAATTCGATCGCAATGATACAAAGAATCGAAACCAACCAGAACGGTCGAACAACCGCGACCGCCAAGGCGAAACCGATTCCAATGGTTTTGCCGGACGACTGGACAGGCAATCGGCGCGACCGCAACGTTTGGGGGCACGAGGCAAGCCGCAAGGTCGGGTAAACCGCCAAGCGTTTGCCAGCAAACACCAAGCGATCGAAACGGCGCGAGTCGCCACCATGGAATTCGCTGATATTGAGCGAATTGCTCGAGCCGACAAAGGGGCCGTTGTTATTGTCGACTCGAAACCCGCTCGTTCTAAAACATCTCCACGTTCTCGTGGACAGCAAAGCCAACGTCGATCACCTCGTCCTCGGACTTAGTAGTCCCCGGACTTGACTCGTCGGTCGGGCTAACGGTTCTGCTCGTTGAGCTGATACCGATAAACTGATATCGACTCTATAAATCAATACCGCGTGGCCAATTGTTTTCGGATCAGGAAACAAAGTCCACGCGGTGTTTTTTTGCGGGTCGTGAATAAGTCGGGATCGGCCAATGATTTGGCAATCAACTCAAAACATTTTCTGTTGTTTGCCTCAAACGTCGTGATTGTGTGATCACTCAGCTTTGGCAAAACTGATTTCGCTACATCGGGTGATCGTGATTACCAAAACGTTAGGCTCACCAAAACGCTAGGCTCACCAAAACGCTAGGCTCACTCAACCTTAGGTTCACCAAATGCTAGGTTCACCAAACGTCCGGCTCACCAAACCTTATTGGCTCACTAAGTGTCGCTTTAGTCTTATCGGTCGTTTCGCCGGGGCGGTTCCTTTTGGAGTCAATGGTCACCGAGCAATGGGGCGCTGCCGATTGGGACGGTAGTTGTTTCAAATCGATTTTGGAAACAAGGGATTGTCTTGGTCCTGGGATTAATGGTTTCCGTGAGGGGTATAAGTCGAGCGAAAATTGGGCGGCGCCGACATGGTTGGCTGCATGGGGTGGGTTGGTTGCCCGGTGGCCGAGTTCGGGTTGTTGGTGCTGCCCAGGTTGCCGGCTGGAGCGGGCGCGAGTTGGTTTGATTGAGCGTTTGTGGTCGTCGCCGGCATTCGAGCGGGCATGGCCCCCGCTGGCTTGCTATTTTTAGGCATGTCATCAAGCACCTGTAGGAGCTTGGAGATGCACAGCTTATTGATGCTAGTTGCATGATCGTCAGCCTCTAGCCGCAGGGCTTCGTGTAGGCTTTCTGGTAAACGAACGGTAATGACTCGAGTCGGTTCGTTAACGGCGGTCGGCGAGATCTTGCGATTTCGCAATTGGTTAACCAGGCGTTGGATTTCTTGGTATTCCGGCGTTCGTTCAAAAGCTAAGTAGTCACCGGAGGCTTTGAACAACTTGCGGGCCATGCTGCCGGCCCCTAAGTTTTCGCGAAAAAAGGTCACCCAATCGGGGTTGCTTTGGAACATCTGTTTCGCACGGCTAAGGATTTTTTGGCAAAATGGCGAAAAGTCTTGTGGGGCAACTGGCGCCAGTGGCGTTTCATTCATAACTAAAGACTCCTTTCAGAGGGTCGAGCTTGCGTTTGGTCGGTGAAATATTCCTGAGCCGCCAATGCGACATCGAACCATCTTGCGGAGCTCGGCAAGCCACCAAACTGATGTCACCTTAATGCTGGCATTTACGGCCATTCAGAAAATCTGCAAATCATTTACGCTTCGACGCTTAAACTTTAGGCAGTCGCGAGCTGCTTAAACTTTGTGCAGTTGCGAGTGTTGCAAGTCCAATGTGTCCAGTTGGGGTGTGGTGGAAATGATGGTCGAGTTTGCCGGTAAAGTGGTTGGATTTTCCGGAAAAACTCGAAGTAAAGTGTCGTTGTAATATTTCCCGAAAGCCGTATATTGATGAACGAGCAGTAGTGAAGTTAGCCGGGGAGCGTTATTGAAACGACCAAATCCCGGTTTTTTTTGGTGTGACTCTGTGAAAAAAATCACAAAGTCAAAGGAAGCGAATGAGCATGATAATACCGATTCGCAAGGGTTTGAATTTACCGGTCACCGGGGTTCCCGTTCAAGATATTAAGTATGGTCCCAGAGTAACCAAAGTCGCTTTGATCGGTCCGGACTATTTGGGTATGAAGCCAACGATGATGGTTCAAGTTGGCGATAGCGTCAAGCGCGGCCAAGCGTTGTTTCAAGACAAGAAAACGGAAGGGATCGTTTACACCTCGCCTGCCTCTGGAGTAGTGGCGGCAATTAATCGCGGCGACAAACGTGTATTCCGATCGATTGAAATTACCGTTGGCGATGGTGGGGACGAGATCTTTCCCACAATCGAAAATGTCAATTCAGCGACAGCCGAACACGTTCGCGATTTGATGTTAAAGTCGGGTGTCTGGGTGGGCTTGCGGTCCCGGCCTTTTGAGCGCGTTGCCGACCCTGCAGTTGAACCGCACAGTATTTTTGTCACGGCAATCGACACCAACCCGTTGGCGGCTGAGCCCGAACTGGTCATCGATCAACAGAAAGATTTGTTTGTGCACGGCTTGGCGCTTGTCAGCAAGCTGACCAAAGGCAAGACATTTGTCTGTACTCGGGATGATTCGCGTGTACCGGGACGCGAACTGGCCAATGTTGAATTTCATGCGTTTGCTGGACCGCATCCGGCCGGTTTGCCGGGAACTCATATTCATTTCCTAGATCCGGTTGGTCCGCACAAGACGGTATGGCATATCAATTACCAAGATGTCATTGCGTTGGGTCATTTGGCCAGGACCGGTCGGGTGATGACAGAAAAGGTAATTTCGATTGCTGGGCCCCGGGTTAAGAATCCTGGATTGTACCGAGTCACGATGGGGTCCGACCTGATGCAGTTGGTTGGCGAAAACGCCAATCTTAAAAATGCACGCGTGATTTCAGGATCGATATTGAGCGGTCGGAGACTTGAGAGCCCGGTAAACTATTTGGGGCGGTATCACAATCAAGTGTCGGTAATCGAAGAAGGTAACGAACGAGTTTTCTTGGGTTGGCAGCGTCCGGGCGGAGATAAGTTCTCGATAACTCGAGCTTTCTTAGGCTCCTGGTTAGGCGGCAAAGTTTTTCCATTGAATTCTAGTTTAGAAGGTGGTCATCGGGGCATGGTTCCGATTGGGACTTATGAACGCGTGATGCCCCTAGATATATTGCCGACTCAGTTGTTGCGAGCATTGATTACCAAGGACAACGAGACAGCGCAAGATTTGGGGTGCCTAGAATTATCCGAAGAAGATTTAGCCCTGTGTACTTTTGTTTGTCCGGGCAAATACGATTACGGACCCATGTTGCGAGCGAGTTTGGAAGCCATCGAAAAGGATGGTTAATCAGGCAGTCTTTTTTTGAGAAGCCAATATCTTTGGCTTCATTGCTCAAGAGCAAACGAATCAAGTCGACGAAAATCATTCGAAAGCGAATTGTAAGGCATGATTAGGAAATCCTTAGACAAGTTAAAGCCGCTATTTGAGAAAGGCGGCAAGCTGGAAAAGTTGTATCCGTTGTATGAAGCCAACGATACGTTTTTGTATACTTCCGGTGAAGTTACCAAAGGTGTGACGCATGTTCGCGACGCGATCGATACCAAACGTTTGATGAGTATGGTGATTGTCGCGTTGCTGCCATGTATTTTGATGGCGCTTTATAATACGGGGTATCAGGCTCAGGTATTGATTGCCTCGCAAGGGGATCGGTTTGCGCCGCCTGAAAGCTTTTTAGATGGCGGCTGGCGTTATTCGATCTTGGATGGATTGGGTGTTGATTACCGCAATCCGGGCAAAGAGTTTTTGGATTTGTCGCGATTGATTCCTTGCATATTTCACGGCGCTTTGTTTTTCTTGCCCATCTATATTATCACGATGGCGGTTGGTGGCATTTGCGAAGTGATTTTTAGTGTCGTGCGTGGCCATGAAATCAATGAAGGGTTTCTGGTGACGGGCATGCTTTATCCGTTGACACTGCCGCCAGATATGCCGCTGTGGCAGACGGCACTGGGAATTGCCTTTGGTGTGGTTATCGGCAAAGAAATTTTTGGTGGCACTGGACGAAACTTTTTGAATCCCGCGTTGACGGCTCGGGCATTTTTGTATTTCGCCTATCCCAAATCAATCAGTGGCAATAATGTGTGGACGGCTGTTGATGGTTATGCGGGAGCCACTTCGCTAGGAGCAATTGCCGAAGCCAAACAGGGAACGATTGCTCAGATTGTGGCGACGGTTCCCGGCGGCAATAGCACGTTGACTTGGTGGGATTGCTTCTTGGGAAATATGCACGGCTCGATGGGTGAGACTTCGACGCTTTGTTGTTTGTTGGGCGCAGCAATCTTGATTGTCACGCGAATTGGTTCGTGGCAAATTATGGCGGGTGTGGTTATCGGCATGACTGCCTTTTCTTCGTTTTTATGGGCATTGCCTTTTTCGGAACCAATTTACAATTTTCAGCCGTGGTGGCATTTAGTTTTGGGTGGTTTTGCTTTTGGCACCGTATTTATGGCCACCGATCCGGTTTCGGCCTCAATGACGACAACGGGCAAGTGGTTTTATGGTGCTCTAATTGGCGTCATGACGGTTTTGGTAAGGACGATTAATCCGGCGTTTCCGGAGGGGATCATGTTGGCCATTCTATTTGCCAACGTGTTTGCGCCGCTGATCGACTATTTTGTCGTCCAACAGAATATTAAGCGAAGGGTGGCTCGTTATGCTGCGTGATCGAAATAGTATTCCTTTTGTATTTTTAATCGCCACACTTTTGTGTTTGGTCTGCTCGCTGGTGGTAGCCGCCGCCGCGATTGGACTGCGGGACTTACAGCAAAAAAACGTAGCGGAGTTCCGCAAGTCGAACATCTTGCAAGTCGCCGGATTTGATGACGAAAAAGTCCGTGAGGCGGGCGGGATCGATGCGGTTTTTAACAAACACGTGACCACGTTGATTGTCGACATGGAAACTGGCGAACCTGCAGAAGCTAAAGTCGCGAAGTTGTTAAAAATTCCGGTTGGAGAAGTGATCGAGAAGTTTGATCAATTGAAAATTAGCAAAAATATTGACAATGCAGAATTGGCGACCGTCTTTGAAGATAAAAGAGAAAACATTGCTAGTATCGGCAAGGCGCGGGAGAATTTTGGCAACGTCTATATTTGGAAAAACGATGCCGGCGAAATCGATCGATACATTTTCCCGGTTCGTGGCTTAGGTTTGTGGTCAACTTTGTTGGGATTCATCGCCCTCGAAAAAGATTTGCAAACCGTGAGTGGGTTGACTTTTTATGAACACAAAGAAACGCCCGGTTTGGGTGGCGAAGTTGAGAATCCGACTTGGAAGAAGTTATGGATTGGCAAAAAAGTGTTTGATGAAAAAGGTCAAGTTGCCTTGAGAGTTGTCAAAGGATCGGCTGAAGGAGAATATGGAGTCGATGGATTGTCCGGCGCCACGATTACAAGCAATGGCGTCACAAATTTAATTCACTATTGGCTTGGACCATCGGGTTTTGGTCCGTTTATCGAGAAGCACAAAGCGGCCGCTACGGACGCTAAGTAAATTCAGTGGATTTAGTTTTTCGTGGTTGGGTTATGGTTAGCGTTTCAAATCGACAGACCCCAGCAAAAACAATTATGGTTGATGAGAATTAGTAACTATGTCTAAGAAACAATCGGCTTCCCAGTTGATACTGGATCCCGTATTTAAGAATAATCCCATCGCCTTACAAATCCTCGGGATCTGTTCGGCTTTGGCCGTAACCACAAAACTGTCGACTTCGATCACGATGGCTATTGCCGTGACCTTGGTGACGGCATTTTCCAGCGCAGCGATCGCTTCGATCCGCAATTACATTCCCAGTTCGATTCGAATGATTGTGCAAATGACAATTATCGCTTCGATGGTGATGGTGGTCGACCAAATTTTGCAGGCCTACGCATTTAAGTTAAGTAAAGAGTTATCGGTATTTGTGGGTTTAATCATCACTAACTGCATTGTTATGGGCCGGGCCGAAGGCTTTGCCATGAAAAACTCGACCTATGACAGCTTCTTAGATGGAATTGGAAACGGTCTGGGTTACGGATTCATTTTGTTAGTCGTGGGTTTCTTTCGAGAGTTGTTTGGTTCGGGTACGGTTTTGGGCATTACCGTCCTGAGAAAACTCGAACGAGTCGATGGTGTTTGGCAAGGCTGGTACGAACCAAACGGTTTGATGCTGCTATCGCCCAGCGCGTTTTTTATTATCGGTATCATCATTTGGATAATTAGAACGCGCTATCCAGAACAAGTTGAAAAGGCATAACGAAGATGGAAGAAATTTGGGAACTATTTCGGTTGTTCTTGCGGTCGGCATTCGTCGAGAATTTAGCGCTGGCTTATTTTTTGGGAATGTGCACGTTTTTGGCAGTGTCTAAAAACGTAAAAACGGCATTGGGCCTGGGCATTGCGGTTATTGCCGTTCAAGCGATTACCGTGCCAGTGAATCAATTAATTTTTGATTTAGTGCTCAAAGAGAATGCGCCCTTGCTGCAAGCGGACTTGAAGTTTTTGGGCTTGATTTGTTACATCGGAGTTATTGCTGCTATCGTGCAAATCTTAGAAATGCTGTTGGATCGGTTTTTCCCGGCTTTGTACAACGCCCTTGGTATTTTCTTGCCTTTGATCACAGTGAATTGTGCGATCTTGGGCGGGACGTTGTTCATGGTGGAACGCGAGTATAACTTTTCGCAAAGCGTTGTTTATGGAGTCGGGTCTGGTTTTGGATGGGCTATTGCAATTGTTGCACTTGCCGGTATTCGGGAAAAAATGCGGTACAGCGACGTTCCAATTGGACTTCGCGGTTTGGGTATCACATTTATCACGGTTGGTCTAATGGCCTTAGGATTTTTGGCGTTCTCTGGCGTGTAATCGTCCGGTATCAATTCGACCAAATTCAGTTCGCTTAATCCCTATTTATTCGCAAGTTAATACGGGTCGGAATAAGAGTACAAAAGATGACAGAAGTCTTGGTTTCAGTCGCGTTATTCACCGGTGTGGTTTTATGCTTGGTGGCGTTGATCCTGTTGGCTAGGCAATTTCTCGTCGCTGCTGGCAATGTCAAAATTATGGTGAACGGACAAAAGGAATTGTCAGTTCCTCAAGGCGGAAAACTAATGGGCGCCTTGGCTGACGCTGGGATTTTTGTTTCCTCAGCTTGCGGCGGCGGCGGTACCTGCGCTCAGTGCAAAGTCAAGATTTTCGAAGGTGGCGGTGAGATCTTGGCTACCGAAAAAGGCCACATCAATAATCGCGCTGCCAAAGAGGGATATCGCTTGAGTTGCCAAGTTGCCGTCAAGCAAAATATGAAAATCGAAGTTCCGGAGGAAGCCTTTGAAACAAAAAAATGGCTGTGTACCGTCCGGTCCAATCACAACGTGGCCACGTTCATCAAAGAACTTGTTTTGGAGTTGCCTCCCAACGAAGAAGTCGATTTCAAAGCCGGTGGTTACATTCAAATTGAATGCCCACCTCACCTAGTGGAATACAAGAATTTCGATATCGAAGAACGATTCCATGAAGATTGGGATAAATTCAACGTTTGGCGGTATATCTCAAAAGTCGAAGAACCCGTGATTCGCGCTTATTCAATGGCCAACTATCCGGGTGAAAAAGGCATTATTATGCTGAACGTGCGCATCGCGTCTCCACCTCCACGCATGCCAGACGTTCCCCCAGGAAAAATGTCTTCCTACATTTTCGGTTTGAAGCCAGGAGACAAAGTAACCATTTCGGGCCCTTATGGCGAGTTCTTTATCAAGGACACCGACGCCGAGATGATCTATGTCGGCGGTGGCGCCGGTATGGCTCCGCTAAGAAGCCACATCTTTGAATTGTTCAAACGAGCCAAAACGGGTCGCAAAGTAACCTATTGGTACGGCGGCCGCAGCATGCGTGAGTTGTTTTACGTCGAAGAATTCCGTCAAATCGAACGCGATTTCCCCAACTTCAAATTCAATATCGCGCTGTCCGAACCAATGCCCGAAGATAACTGGACTGGATATCGCGGCTTTATCCACCAAGTACTCTACGATGAATACTTGAGCAAACATCCGGCTCCCGAAGATATCGAATATTACTTCTGCGGTCCACCAATGATGAACGCGGCCGTGATTAAACTATTGGATCAATTAGGAGTCGAACCGGAAAACATCGCGTTTGATGATTTCGGCGGTTAGTCAACTATTCAGGTTCACTATCTGTACAATCGGGCAGCCGCTGGATGGCTGCCCGTTGTATCATTGACACGCGTTAGATTTTTCAACTTCAGTCATTGAACTTGCCTGCCGTATTGTTCCAATAACTAAAATTTCTTGTGAGCAGCCTGATATATGTGCTGCTGGTGGTTAAGTAGTTCAAAAACGGTTAGCGGTTGCGCTCCCTGATAACCACTTTTTGAATAGGCTTTAAGAATTAGGTCTCATACAACGACATAACAATCGTTTACCAATCGAAGGATCAATCGAAGGATCGATCGATTTGCCAACTTTGTCTCGAACTTCGCCTTGCTAGCATACTCGTCTTCCTCTGGATTTAGTTTTCCGGTTTGGCTACACTCCCCCGCCGTTGATTTTGACCATCGTGAAGGAAACTGTTATGCCGCCGCGTATTCGATCACTCCAAATTGACACGCCATCGATCCAAACGGAACCAAAAACCACGAACGCAAAACCGAGACAAACTGGCTCGCGCTGGCCTCGGCGATTGTTGTTTGCGACCGCACTGACAATATTGTTCGTTGCATTCTTGCCAAATCTAATTGGCTGGTTAGGGTTGCACAAATCGCTGCTCCCTTGGGCGCTTGGTGAACAAGCGAAACAAATTCGCATTGGCCAATTGCAACTCGGATGGTGGCAACCAGTTGTAGTTCGTGATGTTCAGTTTGCCAGCAAGGCGGAGCAGCCATTATTAAATGTTGGCGAGATTCAAACGAGTCAAACCCTGCTTGGATTTTTAACCTCGACCGAACTCGGCACCGTCAAAATTACGCGACCCATTGTATATGTGGAAACCCGTGCAGTAGGCAGCAATTGGGAAGACGAATTGAATCATTGGCAAGCGTCGGCAGATTCCGATTCGGCAAAGTCATCCGACCTGCCAAGAGTCACCGTTCAAGTTGTCGATGCTCAAGTTCAGTTTGTTGATCGCGACCAACAAACGCTGGCAAATTTTCAAAAACTAAACTGTGAGCTTCAAACCGGCGGTGAAGCGGCGATCAATGGAGCTTTGGAAACCGAAATCACGAGCCCCGTACAAACGGGGACGCTAGAAATTAAATTCCGATTGGATGAAGGTGCGAAACAAATCGCGATCAATGACTTGATCGTCGAATTGACTGGCAGCGGAGTTGATTTGAGCGCTTGTCAGCCGGCGCTACTCCGACTCTTGGGCTCTCATCACCTTTCGGGTATTTGGACTGGTGAACTGGCTTGTCAAATTCGCCAACAGGGTTCAACGATCGAATCACAAATCAAACACTTTCAAGCCACGGATTTTGAATTCGCCAGTACAACTTGGTTGGGGAGCGATCGTGTTCAATTTAACAAGTGTCTAGCATCTGGGAATTGCTCGTGGTTACCGACAGGAGTTCGTGCCGAACAGTTCCAGGCGGAGGCCGACTTTGGGCGTTTACGGATGGACGGAGATCTTTCCTGGCAGAACTTGGCAAATTTAACGAATGGACAATCGCCAATCTGGTCGCCGATTACAATTAATGGACAATTAGATCTGAAGCCCTTGGTTGATATGTTGCCACAGACTCTACGGCTTCATCCAGAATTGCAAATGGAATCGGGGCGAGTCACTTTTGATGTGGCTAGCCGAAATGAAGCGGCCATCAATAAATGGATACTCAACCTGGATACGGCAAACTTGTCGGCACGTCGCGGCGCCGACCGCTTAACTTGGGCGCAGCCCTTGCGAATGGCAGCCGTAATCGCCCGGTCTGGAAACGCTTGGGAGATTTCTCAGCTCGAATGCGATTCGGATTTTCTCAAAGTCCAGGGGCAAGCCAATTTACAGACTGGTAATTTTCAGGCTACAGGCAATCTGCGGGTGTTGTTACAAAGGCTGCAACAGTTTTTAGATCTGCCGGACTGGCAACTCGATGGTCAATTGGACTCAATGCTAACCTGGAAAATTGAAGAAGGTGCGTTGTCATCGACCGCCGAATCGCTGCCGCTATCGGTCACCGGCCGAATGAATATCCAGAAACCGGTAGTTCAAATTCCAGGCTTGATGAATTGGTCCTCACCTGAAATACAGTTCAACATCGTTGGCCAAGGCATCCACCATCGAACTCAGGGCACACGGGTCGATCAAGCGAACGTGGGTGCTTTGTTGGGTACCGAGCAATTAAGCGCTCAACTAACTCGCCCACTCGTGCTGAGTGAATCGATTTGGCCTTTGCAATTAAAGTGTGAGTTGTTGGGATCCGCTCAGGCCTGGCACCAACATCTGCACGCGTTGGTTGACCTCCCTGAATTTCAGATTGCCGGGACAACCACGGTTCAATCACAAGTTACCCTCGATGCGGATAAGGTTGTGTTGACGTCGTTGCAATATCAATTAGATCAGGCGAGATGGATAGGATTTGGGCTAGATATCGTTGAACCGAAAATATCTGGAACTGCAGAACTGACGTACCATTTTGCTAATTCCAATTGCGAGATTAGCGACTCGACTGTGGTGTGTTCGGCATTAGCCGCCCGCGCGAGTCCCCTACAGTTAACAATTTCGGATCCAATCCAATTGGCTGGGCCGATCGCCTTTCGCGGTGATTTGAACCGCTTGTTGCCTTGGTTTGGGGTTGGAAAATCGCCGGACGAAATACAATATTTTGGCGCAATTGAGGGCAACGTTTTACTGTCGTCCAACGCAGAAGCGATTTTGATTGAATGCAGCGCTTCGATTCCTGAAGTTGTAGCCGCGAATCTGCAAACTCCCGCCACGGGTGGTAATCCGGCCTGGGTCGAATTGTTGCGGGAACCACAAGTAAATTTGGTGGGAAAAATTGGATTGTCCCACGACTACGATCGACTTACCATTGGCAATGTGCAATCGACCAGTCGCTCGTTGACGGTGCAATTACAAGGTAAAATTGCGGAATTGTCGAGCCGTTTCAATATGGATTTGAAGGGAACGTGGCAACCTGACTGGCAACGCGTCAACGGGCTGCTCGCAGCCTATTCGAGTAACCAAGTCACTTTAGTTGGCCGACAACAACAGGCTTTTGCAATTCAGGGACCGCTATTATCGAGTCAAACCACATCGACTTCTGTCGAGACGTCGGCGATTGCCTTTTTGCCGCCGGAGCTTCGAGTTGAAACCCAATTGGCCTGGGAACAAGGGCAAGTATTTTTGTTACCGCTCGGGCCAGCCTCAACTCAATTGAGTTTGCAAAGCGGAATCGCTAAGGTTGCCACTGGACCAATTCCATTTTCAGGTGGTGAAATTCAATTTTCGCCCACCGTCGACTTGAATCAAAAACAGTGGTCAATCGTTCATCCGGCCGGTACGCTAGCTCAACAGGTAACCATCACACCGGAAATCTGTCGCGACTGGTTAAAATATGTTGCTCCTCTTATCGCTGATGCAACGAGTGCCCAAGGTAAATTCACCGTTGCCACGGAGGGCATTCAAGTTCCGCTGGAGCAGTTAATGAATACAACGGCAGTTGGCAATATCCAATTGTCCGATGTAACGATTGGCGCTGGACCGTTAGCCGAGAAACTAATTGGGACGGTAATGAGTGTCAAAAAAATGTTGCGACCCAACGATACCGGGGACAGTCAAGATCTAACAGTTTGGCTGCGATTGGCGGATCAATCAATTCCTTATCGGGTTGAAAACGGTCGTGTACACCATGATGGTTTGAAAATCGGTGCAAAAGAATTTGTCATGACCACCACGGGCAGCGTGGGATTCGATCAATCGTTGTCGATGACCGCCGAAATTCCAATTCCCGATTCCTGGATTGACGGTGAAAAATGGTTGGCTGGTCTCAAAGGACAGTCCTTGAAGATACCCATCGGTGGCACGGTTTCGCGACCAACGCTCGATACGCAGGCCCTGCAAACGTTTTCACGCGATCTAATGCAAAAATTGGCTGCGAATCAACTCAATCAAGTAGTCACCGAAAATACGCAAAAATTGCAGGACAAGGTTACCGGTCAAGTGCAACAAGCTCAAGAAAAACTTCAAGACAAATTTCAAACCGAGGTCAAAGACAAATTCGACAATGAACTCAAAAAAGGGTTTGATAAGTTGTTTGGCCCGAAGAAAGACAAAGAGTAACGTCGATAACGCCGGCTCTCTAAGTTTGCCGCCAGCCCGGTCAGATGGAAGGGTTGACGCAATAGGACGCATTGATTGTGAATATGTCAATCAGGCTCGTTCGCCCTCATGTTGGAGTTGGGCGTTGGCGATTGCGGAGAGATGGGCTTGGTAACTATTCGATTGGGATCGAATTGATTCTTAGATTTTTCTTCCTCATTTCTTCATGGGTGCTTGCTAGCATGTGTTGAACCGCGAGGGAGCGAGATGCGTTGGAGTGTTTCAGTCATTTAAATGGAGTTTCATATCGTACCAGGAGGGTGAATGTGTTGATAACTTTTGTTGGATGCAGATCACATGATTCAGCCTTTGAATTTATCGGTAGGTACGGTTCACTTAGCTGCTCGGATTGGCGATCCTCCGATCACAGTTGATTTGATGAGTTTTTTTGAATTCAGCTATTCGATGGCCGAGGACCTTGAGGACCTGGTGGCCCACTATCGGGGCACGAGTCACGTGAGTTGTCGGGCGGATGAAATGGATTGCCATTCGGATCACGTCGATCGTCGCGCGCCTCACGCGGATGGTCGCCCAATCGTTTGACGGCGGTCAGGGACTTGGCGCTGCCGAGGCTCAGTGGAATAGCGCGAGTGTATGGGTGCGTGTGACAGTGGCGCGTGTGACAGGGGCGCCGTCGCCTGCGCGAATTTCGCTGGCAGTGTCGCTCGAAGTATTTGGTCGGTGGCAGCGAAATCCGCTACGGCTTGCCGTTAAACGTTACACTCGACCAGTAGAATATCATGTCTTGTGTTG
>JBGSMY010000221.1:0-21933 GCA_041739975.1 Pirellulaceae bacterium | reverse complement strand
CCGCGCGTGAGCGTGATTCGTCGGCCGCTTTACCAAGCGTTTTGATAAAAACCGATAAGGGTGACGTTGTCGTCGAACTGTTTGAAGATCAGGCGCCGATAGCAGTCAACCAGTTTGTAAAGCTTGTTGAAGCAAAATTCTACGACGGGCTGCCCTTCTTTACGGTTGTACCAGGAGTTGGTGCGGTGACTGGATGCAAGAAGGGAGATGGATCGACCCTAGGCGAATATTATATTCCCGACGAAAATCAGCGAGATGACGCGCGGTCGCACTTTACGGGTGCCCTGGCTATGAGTCATACTGAGCCAAATAAAGCCAGTTGTCAATTCGAGATTGTGTTTCGGCCTTTGCTTGAACAAGACGAGAAACAAACGGTTTTTGGAAGAGTCATCGAAGGGTTGGAAATTGCCTATCAATGGAACAGGTTTGCTCCGCCTATGCGGTTTTCAAACAGTGCCAAGGCCTCCCGGATCGAATCAATTACGGTGATCGCCAATACGAAAAGAAATCACCCTTATGACCCCGAGCAAAAATTGCCTCTGGAGAACCAGGGAAACAATACACAGAATTTACAGGAGAAAGATAAATGATTTTGTTGCAAAGCTGGTCGCGTGTGCGATGGATTTGTATGGCGGTCGCTGGCACCTGCGTTTTTTCGATGTCGGCTTGGGCAGCCGCTGCGATCCAAGAGGAAGCCAATAAGACCGGCACGGCCGAAACAGCCGCGAATCCAGAAACACCCGCCACGCCCCCGGCAGCCGAAAAATCGTTGTCCGAGTTGTTGGCCGACTGGGGAATTCTCGAACAACGCATGATTCAAAAAGAAGAAGAATTCAATAAGACCGAGGATGTCTTAGGCAAGGACGATATCAAATTCACCTATACGGATATGCTCCGCGAAGCTAACGCGTTGATTGACAAGATTCGCGAGGTTGCCAAACAAGAATTGTCAAAAGAAAACGGTGATCCCGCTGCACTTAAGACGTTGATGGGCATTTTAGTCAATGACGCCCAACAAGAGAAAGTGGAACAGGTTCTCACTGATGCTGAGTTTTTGATCTCGAAACAAATTGATGCACGTTACTTTAGCAAAGCTGCAAGTCTCGAACGGTTGTCGATCACCGCCAAGGAAGTGTTTGAAGAATTGGCGATTCGTCAACGTGAGGGCGTAGCTAATGATTTACCGCGCGTAAAGCTAACTACTTCACAAGGCGAGATCGTGCTCGAATTGTTTGAAAATGAAGCGCCCAACACCGTCGCGAACTTTATTAGTCTGATTGAAGCTGGATTTTACAATAATCTCTCGTTTCATCGAGTTCTCGAAGGATTTATGGCTCAATCAGGTTGTCCTCAAGGCACTGGAATGGGTGGCCCCGGTTATACCATTGCTTGTGAATGTTATTCCCCCGAAGCCCGCCGGCATTTTCCTGGTTCGATCAGCATGGCCAAATCGACACAACGCGATTCGGGCGGTTCTCAATTCTTTTTGTGCTTTAATCGTTCCGAAGACGTTCGTCGATTAGATGGCAAACACACCGTATTTGGTCGGATCGTTTCCGGCATGGACATTTTAAAGAAAATATTGCCAACGCACACTTTGGTTGGGGGGCAAGAGGTCCCGGTTGCGGAAAAAACGCTGGACAAAATCTTATCTGCCGAAGTCATCCGCAAACGCGAACACGAATACAAGCCTGTCAAAGTCGGCGAATCTCCCGCGGCGACAACTCCACCGGCCCAACCGACTGAAGGCAAAATCGAGTCATCAGCGGCCGAAGGCGGCGTGACCCCACCGACAGGAACGACCGAAGAAAAAAAATCGGGCGAGACTGGCGGCGGTGGCGTTAATTAACGCGGCCGGATGGCAGCCTATCGCCGCGAATTTCTCCAACGGCCACATGCTTAGAGTACCATGGATCGTTTGCTGCATGTTTTTGATCTAGAAAAATCGACACCCCCAGTGAATCAACCGGGGGTGTTGGTGCTTTCCGGCAAACAAGCTTGGTTAAGACAGTACGCACTGAAGTTGCTTCGGCCGACATCGGAAATGTCGGATGACGATTTCTCACAAATTGTGCTCGATGGCGAAGTCGCGCAGTGGCCCGATCTGTTGGACGAACTGACGGCCAATTCACTGTTTGGCGGTTCGTCACTAAAACGACTAACGATGACCAATGCCGATGTTTTTGTTTCGGCCAACCGCGAACGCTTGGAGACGCTTTTTGAAAAAGGATTTAAGCGTTCCGTTTTGTATTTGTCCGTGGAGCAATGGTTGGGCACCACTCGATTAGCCAAATGGGTCAATCAACACGCTTGGCGAATCGAATGTGACATTCCCACAAGACTTGCGGGAAACAAAAAGGTGGACGATATTGCCCGAGTCGTCCAGTGGGTGCGGCAACGTGCTTTTAAATCCTATGGATTGAAATTGGCCGAACCGGCAGTTCAACTTCTGCTCGAATTGACTAAAACCGATTTTGGTCGAATTGAACAAGAATTGTGCAAGTTATCTTTGTATTTCAAGCCCAACGAAGACGTTCCCCCCGAGAGAGTTCAAGAGATCGTGGGTGGATGGCAAATGCAAACGATGTTTCAAGTGATTGACGCGGCCGTTGATGGGCAAGCGTCCAAGGCATTCAAGCTACTGGATCAGTTATTTCAAAGCGGTGAGCACCCCTTGGCGATGCTGGGACAATTAGGATGGTCGATTCGACGTTACGCCGTTGCGTTGGAAATCTACGATCGGGGGCCGCGGCAACCAGCGTCCGCGATGTTGAAACAAGCGATTGATCAGGCTGGTTTTTTTGCTTTTCGCGGCGAAGTGGCAGCCGCTGAACCTCGAGTGCGTCGTTTGGGGCGTAAACGAATTGGTGAAATTTACAACCACTTAATGGTGACCGATGCCGCACTGAAGGGGTCACACTCATCCGACGATCGTGGCCGCTTGGCGATTGAAAAATTAGTGTTGTGGTTGGCGGCACCAGCCGATAGCAAATCGTGATTAAATAGAACATTTAGGACGAAGATAAACTATCGAACACTTGGGCCATGGCAAGCCTATGAATGCTTTATCAACCAAGCCGGAAGATCAGTCAATGATTGAAGCGTATCCATATCGGCGTGCCAACCCTGAGGGTTTGAGGCCGAAGTTTGGCTAGGTTGTCGGTTGAGCCACAACGCTTGCCACCCCGCACGTTTGGCCCCCTCGATATCGGTCTCCAGCGTATCGCCGATCATGAGGATTTCTTGCGGAGCCAGTTCCAATCGTTTGGCGATCGTTTGATAAAATTGTGAGGCGGGTTTCATCCAACCAATTTCAGCCGAATAAAAGACGCGATTTATATCGCGCAATGGCTTTAGTTGCCTTACCACTTGTTTGAGTCGGTCGTCAAAATTCGAACCGATTGCCAACTCAATCGGTTGAACTTTCAACGACTGGAGACACGCGGCCACATCGTCAAAACATCTCCAATTGCGACCGTCGGCAAAATGATTCCATAGCGATTTAAAAAGGCCATCGAAATCGTTGACGTCCGGGAATACCTCGCGGACAACCTGTTCCCATGTCGACCGTTCAATTGCACTATTGGTTTGGACGGCCGCTCGAGTGCGATCGATAAAATGCGTGCGAAAGCCGGCTTGAAATCGAATGCGGATTTCGTTGTAGTCCAGCGGTGCGCCAAATTGCCGTCCGATGTTATGGTAAAGTTCAATTACATCCGGTTCCGGATAGATCAACGTGCCCGCAGCATCGAACACAATTGCTCGGACGAACATGTCAATTGCCTTGCCCAGTTCGACTGGATGGAGGTGGCGGTGGCAGCATCCGCAATTGGATGTCCGATTGATTTTGAGAGTCTTGTGGCCCCATTTGGTTGGAAGGAATATTCTTAGGCGGCAAAGGGGAAATTAGCCAACTAGCATTGCGGGTGGGCACGGGATTGTTGGTACGTGGAACGGCAAACAATTGAGTATCTGGATCCGATTCCAGTGTTCCCGAGTTGCCGTGCGACAGATAAATACCTGAACTGTTGGTTGCCGGGACTTGGTACGAGGAGCTCCAAGGTCGCGCGGCGATTTTTACTGGCGGAGGCGGTGGTTGATACCCGACAGAACCGGAAATTGCCGCATGTGAATAGGGGAAATCTGCGCGAGCTTGCAAACGGATTTCGCGAGTATCGGAGTGGTCCGTCGTATCCCGCGAAGGAGCGGGTGGATTGGACAAACGTCCCGCTTGCGGTTGCTTGGCGAATTCGCTTGCGGTGGACAGTGCATCCGTAGGTTGCTTTTGAGGCGATTGTGATACAAAGGGAGGTACTGCCACTTCGATGGTCGGTGTCGTCTTACCGAGCGTCGGCAAATCATCGATCAAGACTTCGCGATCTTGAATTTTACCAAATCGCGATGTCGGCGACGTTAGCGGTGAGCCAGCTGCGGCTTGGGGTGCGAGCGAAAAGCCCTCGGGTTGGGCAAGATCGACCGATTTTGAATCTCGAACCGTATGGTTTTTCACCAAGAGACTTTGGTTCGGCTGCAGTTGTTGGGAAAATCGTTGATCGGAATTTTGTGGCTCCACGGTATGTTGGGCGGTGCGAATTGGGTTAGTAGAATTTACCGTGGAGTTGCTGAACATTTGTCGCACAATAGCGGAGGGCTGCGACGTGTGACTGATAATAACGTCATTAAACGGTTCAACTAGAATTTTTTCGTCTCCCAGATCGATAATCGCGCTTCCGGCTTGCCTGCCGCGTTCTGCAACTTCCGATTCCCTCACGACCGGCAATTCAATGGTGGCTGGCGACGAAGTTCGGTTAGAAGGAACAGCTGCCAGCTGTGAATCGAGCGTAGCGACGCGCGATGCGTTAGGGTCAATTGCCAGCTGAGTTTGTTCGGGGCGGGATGATGAAGAAGACGACGAAATGGAAGGTGCTGGATAATAGTAGTCGGAATCTTGATTGCGTTCTTCACGATTCTCATTAGCTGTCAGCGTCGGTAGATCGCTCGAGAGTGTCTCAGCGATATGTGAATCGGCGATCATCGTTTGGACAGGTTCAATTTCGGTTGCCGCAACGGATGGACCTTTGGCCTCATTGTCTTTTGACCAAAATGAAAATAGCTTGGGGCGATTGTTCGCGCCAACTTCAATACAACACCGCCGCCAAGAGCAGCCGGATAGTGAAGTCGCCATGAGTGTTGACGTGGTCAAGATGACAAATTGAAGTCGCCAGAAGTGTAAGGTCCGCATGTTGTGCCTCTTCCTTGAAACAGCCAGAATCCTTGGGACCGGTTCATTCCAGACATCCCGTTAGCGAGGTATCGACAGCCTCAATCGCGAGCAACGGAATTTCGCAATTCGCTGATTCAATGGTTGATTTCGTTAGGACAGTTGTGCTCGGTGCGTTTGCTAATTCGGCAATAATTGATTCAATAGGTATAACGCCAACACACTTGCCAAGTACATTCGGCTACGTCGTTACAACCGGCTTGGATTTCACCGCAGAATCGCAATAAGGTGAGTAGCCAGCAAAACAAATATACGTTGCATTTTCGTTAGGACCATGACCTTGAGATTGTTTGATTCGAAGGGCATTCATCAATGAAAAAAGGACGCCCCTCGTGAGGGCGTCCTTATGACTGATAAAGATGTAAAAACCGGAAGGATTAGCGGCGAAACCACAATGGTAATCGTGTGGTTGCTGAGCCTGCTTGAGGAACTTTATCAGTAGCGGGTTGCGATTTTTCCGATTGTTCGGTTTGTGCCGGTTCTATTGGTTGGGCCGGACATTGAGCACAATTCGGGCAGACATGTTCTACGACTAATTTCCACTGAGTGACCTCGTTAGTTTCGGTCGTTTTTACGAGTTTCTTGCGCTGTGACATGCGAGCTGCGGTCGGAATCCACTCGCGTTCGGTTTGCACGCAGCCGTTTTCATCGATGGATTCTTGACATTGGACTTGGCTTCTGCCCGGAATACAAAAATCTTCGCATTCGCAGGAGAAAACCGTCTCGCTGACTTTTTTCTTTTCGGGGACGGCGCGGCAGACTTTGCAAGTCGCAATTTGCTCGCAGTACTTGCACTTAGCCGGGCCCTTTTCTTCGGATTCTTTTTCCGTAACACGATTAAGTTCCATGGGGTTCGGCCATGGGTTTGCCAAGTCGCGATTGACAACGGGAGCGTGATTGGCAGGACTATTCGATTCCATGGAATCGGCCAGTCGAATCCGAGTTGTCGATGTGGACTGTCCAAATCCTAGGGATGTTGTCGTCAATCCCCAGGCAATCAATGTTACTAGCAAAATAGAAGGTCGAAAGTTCATGGTACTACCTAAGACTATGTTGGCGCTACGAATTTAGAAATGAACATCCAGACGGTAATTAAACGTTTGAGCGTCACTGCGACCGTCAGTGAAATCGTGCAATTCATTGAGGCTATAATTGAACATCATGCGTACATAAGAATTTAAATACCAGTTGAGTCCGATGGTTGACGCCTCTAAATAGCCGCCATTGATGTTGCGGTCGGAAAGATCGAGATAATTCCAGCGTAAAGCAACTTCCCAAGCCCCGCGACTGGTGCAACAACCATCTTTGGTTTTTACCCGAAAAAATGGTTCAAACACTTGTGCTCGCCCAAATGTTCCGAGTTTACGGTCCCATTGCCGCGCCTCACCCGTCAGAAAATAACTCGCTTGGAAATAAGATCCGTGGAACCAAACGGGATCCATGCCGAATCGGTCGACATAAGATGCGATGTATTCCGATTGTAAGTTAAGTGACCCTAAATTCCACGACGATTCAAATCCCATCAATTGCACGTCGACGGCATTTGGAATTGAGGCGGAAACAAAGTTAGGGACGCGACCAACACCGTCTTCGTTTAAGTTGTCTTCGGGTCGACCGCTGTAGCTGACAATCGAGTTTTCCGCACCACCAGGTCCACCGACAAACGAATTATCCGGATCGCGATAACTATACGAGGCCCCCAATTCAAAGAAGTAACGTCCTTCGGAGCCTTCGTCATAAAACGGCAGCCAAGTTGTCCGTGTTGTGAAAGCGCGTTCACCGGAATCGCCGATGTCATCGCCAAAGTTATCAGAACCTTCGCGAAAAACACCCATGGCCCAGGTCAATGTTTGGTCTTCGTTGTGATCGTGAAGCATTAAGCCCCAGTTGCGCGAGGGGTCGAAGGTATTGTTTAGGCTGCGTTCTAAAAATGTGTACCAATTGGAGCTCGTTTGTGCTTCCAAACTAAATGGTTCGCGAATATGGCCAATTGTCAGGTTGCCGATGACAGGCAAATTGGTTATTCGGCCATACGCATCAAACAAACTGGGGCGACCACCGCCTGAAGCCATTTCAAAATCGAGACGGTATTCCGTAATTTCAAACGCTTTGGCATCAAACCCCAACCGGGCGCGGCGAAAATAAGTACCATCTTGGATATCGCCCACGGCTTGTCGGTTAGCGGGACTCTGATGAAACCAGTTGGCATCGGTATGCATTCGGCCGCGAGGCTTCACAGACGGTTTGATGGCATCTTCGTCTTTTTTCTTGGCGTCCGCTGCTTTGCTTTTCTTCAGTTCCTCTTCTAACGCTTTAATTCGTTTTTCTAAGTCGGCAGCGACCGAGTCGGTCTCCTGAGTGTCATTGTCGGCATCATCCTGGAGCGACAAAGTGGCCAAAGAGTAATAGGAAAGGCCGGGCAATTGGAGTCCCGGGTCCTGTTGCAAAAAGGTGTCTTGGCCAAGAATGGGACTAACGGACAAAAAGACCCCAAACAATACAACCTTGGCATATATCTGATGGAAATTGACTGTTCGTCGCACGGTTGATTTAGCCACAAGCATAAGAAGTGCCCGAATTAATATTTGGATTTCGTTAACCTTCACACATCTAAAGCTTAAAATTCGGATAATTGGGATGCTTGGGATAACCATCAACTGTGTCAAAACAGTCAAAATGATGAAATCTTAATATTTTATTCATGAAAGGGTTTTGCTAATCCGTACAAGTTATCGCGAACAGCATTTTTTGCTCGGCAGTAGTTTGGGTTGACTATCGAGAAGTTTGGCTCAGAGTGACAAACTTAGTCTGCAGTCGGGGCTCAACAAACGGCATAGAAGTTGCATGGTTAAGGCAATCAAAAGATAGGTGATATGACAATATGAGCTGGTCATGGAAAGTTGGTGAAATTCGTGGGATAGGATTGTATATCCATTTCACATTTCTAATTTTGATCGCTTTTCTGGTGTTTACACATTGGAGTCGCGGGCACGATACGCTGCAAACCCTTCAGGGGATTGGATTTGTATTGGCGCTTTTTGGCTGTGTTGTCTTGCACGAATTTGGTCATGCGCTAATGGCCGCCAGGTATGGAATTCAAACTCGCGACATAACCTTGTTGCCAATAGGCGGCGTAGCAAGGCTGGAACGGATGCCTGAGGACCCTTGGCAAGAGTTATGGGTGGCATTGGCGGGGCCAGCAGTCAATGTGGTTATCGCGGCGCTTATAGGAGCTTGGTTTTTTGTCCAGGGTACGCTTTTGCCCTTGACGTCTTTTGATTGGGGAGCGGATGGCTTCCTGGCCAATTTGTTTGCCGTCAACGTCTCATTAGTCCTGTTTAATCTGTTACCAGCCTTTCCGATGGATGGCGGTCGCGTGCTGCGAGCCATTTTAGCCACGCGATTGACGTATCCACAAGCAACACAAATTGCTGCGACGGTCGGACAAGCGATGGCCGTATTGTTTGGTTTTTCAGGTCTGATGTTTAATCAACCGTTTTTGTTATTTATTGCATTGTTTGTTTGGATAGGTGCGGGCCAAGAATCAAGTCTGGTGCAAGTCAAGTCTGCGCTGTTCGGCTTAACAGCTGCCGCAGCGATGCAACGGCAATTTCGCGTTTTAACTGTGACTGATTCACTGCAACAAGCGATCGATGCGATTCTCGATGGCAGCCAAGGTGATTTTCCGGTTGTCAGTAACCGCGGCGTCGAAGGCATGTTGACTCGCAGCCGGCTATTAGTTGCGTTGGCCCAGTTGGGGGTCCAAGCGGAGGTGTCGAAAGTGATGCAAAGCGATCTGCCTGTGATTGATGAGCATGAGCCGCTTGAGCAAGCGTTCGAGAAGCTTCAACAGTGCGAATGTGGAGCCTTGCCAGTGGTTCGTGATGGCGAATTGGTGGGTTTGTTAACTCTCGAGAACATTGGCGAGTTCATTGCCATTCGATCTGCCTTGGCGGGACTTCAGCATTCCGGGGAGGCCAAACACAATTTAGTGCAGCGTATGGGTGGCTGAACACAGAGCAATTACCGTGCACGCGATGAGACATAGACGATTGGAACAAGTGAATCGTGGCCAACTGGCTCAAGTGTCTTGCTGTGGCCAATGGGCTGGGGCATGATGTCGCAGATCATCGATAGAAGTCCCCAGAAAATCAGTATTTTTTGGGGGTTTGACTAAGTTAAGCCGCTATTCATCGGCAAGGAATTGACACTTGGACGTCGCAGATCTCAGGTGGCAATTGACGGTACGAGTCGATCCGTTAGAATCGCTGCAACCGACGTGGAAGAATTGAGTGGATTGTTGATCGCAAGTAGGCTCTTTCAGACCGAGAATTCGTTTGTTGATGGGCCGCCAAATTGGATCGACCTAAAGTAAGGGGTACATGATAATGGCGTTAGAATTTACCGACCAGAATTTTAGCAATGACGTCTTGAGTTCCGATGGCGTGGTCGTAGTCGATTTTTGGGCAACTTGGTGTGGACCTTGCCGTCAAATCGCTCCAGTAATCGAGCAATTGGCCCACGAAAATCCTGATGTGAAAGTGGGCAAAGTCGATGTTGACGTCAATCAATCGGTAGCGATGCAATATGGAATCACGAGTATTCCAACGATCATGGTCTTCAAGGGTGGCCGAGTTGTCGAGTCGTTGTTGGGCGTTCAATCCAAAACCGCTTTGCAGTCACTGATCAATAAGCACAAAGGCGTTTAAAGCGACGTCGCTGTGGGGGCTTACTGCTGTGGGGGCTTACTGCTGTGGGGATTACTTGCGCTAAACCGAATTATCCAAGCGATAACTTGGGATCGATTACACATCGAGCATGGTAAGATTTGGAGCCAACAATTCGACTTGCCGGGTCATGAACTTGATCACTTGATTAGTTTCTTTGAGCTTAAGGACCGACTCCAGAATTTGTTCTGAGTCGGCAATCGTTAGTTGACTGGCAAGTTGTTTGATCGAAGGCACAAAAGCTGGGCTCATGCTAAATCGGCGCAGGCCCATGCCAACCAGCAGAATAAATGCTTTAGGCTGACCAGCCATTTCGCCGCACAAGGTTACTGGAACTTGCGATCGATTACAGGCTTGAATGACATGGGTCAGTAGATGCAGTACCGCCGGGGCTAGTGGTTGGCACAGATGGCTGACTTTGGGATTGTCGCGATCGGCGGCCATCAAATATTGAATCAGGTCATTCGATCCGATTGAAACAAAATCGACTTGATCGAGCATGGCGTCGATGGAGATGGCTGCGGCTGGGACCTCAAGCATCATACCAATAGGGATTTCGCGGTATTTCCAACCTCGGGATTTGATCATTTTGTAAGCCCGTCGGACAAATCCGCGAAGTTTACGGACTTCCTCAACGGTAGTCACCATCGGGAACATCATCCGCACGTTGCCGTCGGGAAAATCGCTGGCCGCTCGAATAATCGCTCGAATTTGGGTATTGAAAAATTCGGGATGTTCAAATGACAGTCGGATACTGCGCCAGCCCATAAAGGGGTTGGCCTCTTCGTGATCGTGACCGAGATAGGTTACGGTCTTATCGCCGCCAATATCGAGCGTGCGGATAGTCACATTGTGGTCGGGGCTGGCAGCAATGATTTCTCGATAAGTTTGGTATTGTTCCTCTTCGTCGGGAATCGTGGGGTGAGTCAAGTAGAGATATTCTGTTCGATAGAGACCGATGCCGGAGGCGCCCATGGCAACGGCCGCTTTGACATCGGAGAGGCCATTGATATTAGCCTCAAGTCGAATTGCCGTGCCATCTTGCGTGACGGCTGGCAGCAAGCGGTTTTCGGCAAGTTGATCTTTGAGATGAAAGAACTCCCGCTCTAGTTTTCGATAAGCGGCCAACATTTCGGAATTGGGGTTAACGATGACATCGCCTTCGCGGCCATCGACAACGATTGTGTCGCCGGTCTTGATGGCGCGCAAGATTCCTTTGATTCCCGAGACTGCGGGAATGCCTCGGCTGCGAGCGATAATTGCGGCATGACTGGTTTGACTGCCACTTTGGGTGACAATACCTCCGACGTCTTTATCGCCCAGCGCGACGGCTTGAGACGGCAATAATTCGTTCGCCACGACAATCAGGCGGCCTTTGAGTGAAGGGTGATCTTGGGAGTCAGAGGCGGTCAAGTGCGAGCAAACGCGAATGATCACGTCTTGAATATCGTGAACTCTCTCCCGCAGGTAATCGTCTTGGGTTTTGGCGAACAGGGCCGTGTATTCGCCGAGCAATCGGTGCAGAGCGGCGTTGGCGGTGAGGCGTTCGTCGACGATCCAGCCGCGTATTTTGTTGGTAAAAGCACCGTCGCGGAGAATCGTTTGATGGACGGCAAAAATGGCCGCTTGATCGTGGCCGATTTGAGATTCGACCTTTTTTTCTAATGCCCGCAAATCTTGGGCTGCTTTATCGCGAGCCGTCTCGTAATTGGCCAATTCACCCGTGATTTCCGATTCTTCCAGTCGATTAGTTTCCGGGTTCACGAAAATCTCGTGAATCACATAGGCGGTCCCAATAGCAACGCCGGGTGAAACGGCAATTCCTCTTCGCATCTCAAAACTGTAGCATTTTCCGGCGGGGCACGCCAAGCCCTGCCCTCAGGTTTTTCACCCAAATTCGCATTGTTTGCCTGAGTTTGACTGTTGTTGAGGTAATTTTGAGAAAATGTTATAGTGGGCGACTTGATTTGAATATACCGAGTAGGAAAAACGTCGAGTCGGGGAGTAAGTGATTCGGGCATGAGATTTTCGCAATTGGACCGCATTGTTGCGTTCGAAAAGGGACAGTCGATTACTGGCGTAAAATGCTTGTCATTGTCTGAAGAGTATTTGCAAGATCACTTCCCGCGTTATGCGGTGATGCCCGGCGTGCTCATGATGGAGTCGATTTTTCAGGCCGCCTCATTCTTGTCGCGGTTGACCGACGATTTTCGCTATAGCATGGTGGTGATGTCGGAAGCGAGGAATTTCAAGTTCCAAGGATTTGTCCGTCCGGGTGATCAATTGGTAGTGGAAGCCAAAAATTACCAAGCGGCCGGTGATCGAATCAAGGTCAAAGTACGCGGTGAGATTTGTGGCAATGTGGCTGTCACCGGCCAAATGACTTTAACCCGTTACAATTTGGTCGATCGACAACAAGGGAGTCCCGCGACGGACGCCCATATTTCTAATCAGTTTCGCCAAAAAATAGAGTTGTTGCTGCAACAAAGTCCGCAACCTCAGAATTACTAACATCAGGAGAAGATTACGAATGCCTTCTAAAGACGAAGTTTTTGCCAAAGTCAAAGACGCCTTGGTCGACGCCTTGGGGGTCGATGAGGATGAAGTACAGCCAACAGCCACGCTGATTGGGGATTTAGGTGCCGAGTCGATTGACTTCTTGGACATCGTTTTCAAGTTAGAACAAGCGTTCAGTATCAAGATTGCTCGCGAGGAGTTGTTTCCCGAAGACATCTTGTCCAATACATCGTTGTTGCAAAATGGCAAGTTATCGAGCGATGGACTGGCGGAACTCAAGAAACGCGTGCCCTTTATCGATTTATCCAAATTTGAACAGAACCCCATGGTGCAAAATTTTGGCAATGCACTCACAGTAAAGGATCTGTGTAGCTTTGTGGAAATGAAAACCGGAGCCTAGCACTTCCCAAATTTTCCTGGACCTGGATACGTTTACAGAAACACTAGGTTTACAGAAACACTAGGTTTACAGGAACACTAGGTTTACAGAAACGCTAGGTTAAAAAAACACTAGGGTAATTGAATCACTTTGACTCCCAGAATTTGGCACTTAGAACAAAATAAAGATGCGTTGGTTTTGGATTGATCGGTTCACGGAGTTTGTCAGCGGCAAATATGCGACCGCCCTCAAAAACGTAAGTTTGTCTGAGGAGGCTGTGGATGACTATGCGCCAGGTTGGCCTTATATGCCGGCATCTTTGATTACCGAAGGGATGGCACAAACGGGCGGATTGTTAGTAGCGCAATTGAGCGATTTTAATGAACGTGTGGTTTTGGCGAAAATCAATCATAGTCATTTTTACGATCAAGCGTTTCCCGGCGATTCGCTCAGTCTGCGAGCAGACATCATAAATCTGCAGCCGAATGGGGCTTTTGTCTCGGGAAAAATCCATCGCGGCGATCAATTGTTCTGCGAGCTGGAACTGATGTTTGCCTTTTTGAGTCCTAATGACGAGCGGTTCCGAAACGTTCAGCTTTTCGAACCAGCCGCGTTTTGCCGCATGTTACGTCTTTTGCGATTATTTGAAGTGGGTCGCCATGAAGATGGACGACCCGTCCAGGTTCCTGAGCATATGTTAGCTGCGGAACGCGCCCAACTATTGACCACGTAGAGAGAATCTCATGAGACGACGTGTGGTTGTCACTGGTGTTGGCATGATCAATCCGCTCGGACACGATGTCGAGACGGTTTGGTCGGCATTGCAACAGGGCAAATCAGGAGTGGGCTATACAACTATTTTTGATGCATCTCGATTTCCCACGCGCATCTCGGCCGAAGTCAAAAACTGGGATATTTCTCAAGCCGGTGAGGATCCGGAAATTTGGAAATGGCGCGGCCGGCATTCCAAGTTTGCGGCCGGTGCTGCTTTACAAGCAATCAACAGTTCGGGCGTATTGCCGTCGATCGCTGACCCTAGGCGATTTGGGGTCTATTTGGGCAGTGGCGAAGGCAACCAGGATTTTTACTCATTCGCTCAAATGATCGCCGGGTCGCTCGATGAAAACGGGCAATTAGATCTCGTCAAATTTACCGAACTCGGCTTGGACACGCTTAATCCGATCGTCGAATTGGAACAAGAACCGAATATGCCTGTCGGGCATTTGGCGGCAATGTTCAACGCTCAAGGTCCAAACGCCAATTGTTTGACGGCTTGTGCCGCCAGTAGTCAAGCCTTGGGTGAGGCGACCGAAATTATCCGACGCAATGAGGCGGACGTGATGCTTTCTGGTGGTACACACAGCATGATTCACCCCTTTGGCGTTACGGGTTTTAATCTGCTCACGGCCTTGTCGACGAACAACGAAGACCCGACCGGTGCGTCGCGCCCTTTTGATTTGACTCGCGATGGATTTGTCTTGGGTGAAGGTGCAGCGATGTTGGTGTTGGAAGAATTGGAGCACGCTAAAAAACGAGGCGCCCAGATTTGGGGCGAAGTTCTGGGCTACGGTTCGACCGCCGACGCTTATCGAATCACTGACATTCACCCCGAAGGCCGTGGCGCTATTGGTTGCATGCAAATGGCCATCCAAGATGCCGGGCTAAATGCCGATCAAATCGGTTACGTAAACGCTCATGGGACCAGTACTTCAGTCAACGATCGCGTGGAAACCCGAGCCTGTCGACAAGTCTTTGGAGCTGCGGCGGCGAATGTACCGATATCGAGCACAAAAAGCATGATGGGACATTTGATTGCTGCCGCGGGCGCTACCGAGATGATCGTTTGTTTACTGGCTCTTCGCGATCAAATTTTGCCGCCCACGATCAATTATCACCATCCAGACCCCGATTGCGATTTAGACTATATCCCCAACGCTGCTCGACCGTCTAAATTCAAATACGCACTGAACAATAGTTTTGGTTTTGGCGGACAAAATATCACTTTGGTTGCTTCACGTTTTGACAGCTAAATATTTTTCAAACCCCCAACAGGACACCTGCTGAGTTGGTGCTGAGTTGGAGGCGATGATGGAATCTCTGGCAGATCAATTCAGATGCCAAGTTAATGGAAGTGTCAGTTGGCCCGGGCATTGCTCATTTGACTTTCGCTGGCAGAATGTTGCCTCAAAAGTGAATGGATTTGTGCCAACAAGTCTTCGCGCTCATAGGGTTTCGCAAGGTAAACAAAATTGTGCAACCGCAAATCGACTTGAAAACCATCTTGAGGGTGACCGCTCCAAATAATGATTGGTAAATGCTGCCATTGTTCGCGGATTCGCAAGGCAAATTCATCGCCGCGTCCGTCCGGCATGATTAAATCAGTGATCAAAAGATCAATGGGCGACACTTCTTTTAACAATAAATACTCCAAAGCACGTTGCGGCGATTCCGCAACCATCACTTCGTACCCATGAGATTCGAGGATTTTGGCAGTGATTTCCGCCACATCAATTTCATCATCGACGATCAATATGCGAGGTCGCGGACCTGCGTTTGACGAAAGGAAATAGGGACGGCGCGGATGAAACCAAGTCGTTGTCGATACATTGTCGGTCACAGCAGTTGTCGGACGTTGACTTGGCGCAAGTCCTTTTTGCGGAAATTCGATCTCTATTCGAGTACCTAGTCCAGACATCGAGCTTAAAGCTATATTGGCGCGACACTGTGTGGCGATCCCATGGACCACTGCCAAGCCAAGGCCTGTTCCTTTCCCTGTCGGCTTGGTTGTAAAAAAGGGATCAAATACGCGGGGTTGGATGGCCTCTGGGATTCCCACTCCATTGTCGGCAATTAACAACAGGACGCAGGAATGGTCAGACAAATTACCCTCGCTTGGACGTTTTGTTTGCGAATCAGTTGTGGCATTACCTTCGAGTTGTCGCACCGCCGTTGCGATCTCAATGATGCCACCTTGAGGCATTGCGTCGCGGGCATTTAATACGAGATTCACTAAGATCTGCACCAGTTGGGTCGGGTCAGCGAGGATTGGCGGTAAATCGCGGGCCAGCGCCAGGGTGATCTGAACGCCCGGGCCGGACAATCGCCGCAATATAGTCTCACTTTCCAAAATGACTTGATTGATATCCACTTCTTGCAATGTGATTTCTTGTTGTCGACTGAAGGCCAAAAGTTGTTTGGTAAGGCCGGCCGCTCGTTGAGAAGCGGTGCGAATCGTGGCAATTGCAGTCGCAACCGCATCCGCCTGTTGCGGTTGCATGGCGGCCAAATCACACGAACTAATAATGGCCGTGAGTAAGTTATTGAAATCATGCGCTATTCCACCCGCCAAGCGACCGATCGCTTCCAGTTTGGTGGCTTGCATGACCTGCGTTTCCAGCAGTTTCCGCTGTGTGATATCCGTAAAAACACCATGCCACAAAATCGAACCATCGGCACAACGTCGGGGAGCGGCGTGGCATTCGATCCAAACGACACCTGAGCGCGGGTGTCGAATTCGAAATTGCAGCGCACTTTCAATTCCGGATGCGAGCATCTCCCTCGATTTCCGGTACAAGCGCGGCAAATCCTCCTCATGGATATAACGGGCAACGTGCTCGCCGTGGTGCAACAAACTTTCAGGTTCAATGCCAAACAGTTTTTCGAAAGTCGGCGCCGCATAGACAAGTGAATGTCGCCCCTCTGCTTCACGAAAGGTAAAAATCACTCCAGGCGACGCGGCAGCAATCGCTGAAAAACGGTCGCGCTCCTGTCGCAAATCATTTTCGATCGTTTTCAAATCGTGAATTTCTGTGGCAATGCCATACCATGATACAATCTCGCCCTGTTGATTTCGGGCAGGAGTGGCTTGAGCCAAATACCAGACGTATTGCCCCGATCGTTGGTCGAACAACCGGTGTTCGACCCGAAACGATTCTCCCGAGGTCAAGGCATGTACATAACGCCGCAATGATTCAGGGCGATCCTCCGGATGAATCGCGAGTTCCCACTGGACCAATGATTCTGCACCCAAAACATCCAATAGCTTTTGATTGGCAAAACTCCCGACTCCTTGAGCGTCCGACATCCACATCATGTGTGGCATCGCATTAGCCAAGTCGCGAAATTGCGATTCGCTGGGATCAAAAGATCCTATGGACGAATCTTTGGATTGCACCTGATTCTCCCTAATCGATGGCACGCGAGCAGCGAACGGTAATCCAAGCTATTTTGCTTGTAGCGATGGTCCACAAGATTTGTCCCAAGCCGAGGCTCCGCCGACAATCGGTAACTGTATTTCCGTACCGTCAAGATCGATCGTAAGTTCAGTTCCAGCGGGTGGCCACAAGGTAAAATCGCGATCGCTCGAAAAAATCATCAGGCCAATCCGTGCATCTTTGGGGATCACTTGATCATCTGGTTGTAGCGTAAATTGGACGTTGTAAAATTCACCTGGTTTCAGGGGTTCGCCATCGGTCAACGACGAATGATTCTGTGGGTCCGCCCATCCGCGCGTAATGATATTATCCGTCGGTCGTCGACTATTCGTCCAAGGCAGGGAAACCAGCCAAACGGAAAGGTTGGCGGTTGGTTGATTGGATGCCAAACGAATTTTAATATTAGGAATCCCCGAGATGTGCAGTGGTTCTCGGAGTGGTTCAGAAACATAGAGCAGTCGATGGGTCGACGAATCCGCCGACGCTAAATCAGCGCCACTGATCGACGCATCGTCCGTTAGTGTTTCTTTAGCAGGTTCTCCACCACGTGATGTACCGAGTCCGCCGGAGTCATTTCCGCCTTTTGTTGGATACAATGTTATGTGGGTAGCATTGGGGTGCGGATAGTCTGGATACGCGGTTGGGTTGTTTCGCCGTTCGTTTTCGCGAACGATCCACGATTTTGGCTCTTGTTCAACAGAGTTTTCAACACCGTACAAATAGCGTGAAAACCACTTGTTCATTTGTTCCAGTGGTGGGTCACCCCCATGGCCGCCTTGATGGCAATACAATTGCACAGGCAGTCCCATTTCTTTTAGCTTCAAGAAAATTCGAATGCTGTGTTCTGGCATCACGTTCCAGTCGTTAAAACCGTGAGCCATTAATGTGGCAGCTTTGACGTCTTGAATTTTGTTCATGTAATCGCGACCAGCCCAAAAATCGTTGTAGTCGCCATTGGTGCGGTCAAAATTCTTCACCATTTCTTTGTCGCGAACTTCTTGATTGCAGTAATCGCGTTTGGTCGGATCGCCGGAATTGATGAAGTCATAAAGGACATCGATATCTTCGCCCATATAACCACCCGGATGTCGAACGAGTCCATGAGATCGATAATAGTGATAGTAAGAAGTGTTGGGGGCAACTGGGATAATTGCGGCCAAGCCTTCAACACCAGTTGTGGCACAGGCAAGCGGAATGGTGCCGTTATAAGAAGTGCCGACCATGCCCACTTTGCCAGTGCACCAAGTCGCAGTTAAGGTCTCATCACCGTCGATTGTTGTGAAACCTTTTGCGCGACCATTCAACCAATCGACTACGGCCTTGGGAGCCAGTCGTTCGTTTTCACCGCCCACTGTTGGACAACCTTGGGACAGTCCAGTACCTGGAGCCTGCGAATGCACGACAGCAAAACCTCGGGGCACCCAAGTGGCCACCAATGAGTTAGAAATGATGGGGCTGCGTTTTTGATGTTTGATATCCGGTGGATATTTACGCTCGGGTGATGGTTTTCCCAGTTCTTGATTGGGGCTCCAAAAATATTGTGCGTCCGTCGATGCAGTGCCCGAGTAATATGGACTCGATTCGTAGATTACGGGAACTTTGAGTCCAGCGGTTTCGGTTTGCCATGGTCGGCTGACGTCGACATGCATTCGATCGAGTTTGCCGTCTCCGTCAGTATCAAATTCCGTTTCCACCCACAAGTCATATCGAATCCAGCGACTGCTGTCGGCAAATGCTGGCACTTCTTGAGCTTGACCATCAACGAAAACGGGTTTCGCATCAGCGCCCTCTTCGGTTTCCGTTTTTTCTTGAGCGAGGATTAGCTCTAGCGGCGAGTTAAATGCCAACAAGATAGCGATGGCGGCGAAACCAGAAGCCTTGATGGTTGTCGCGACTGAGTTTGTGAACATTTGGTACAAGTTGCGCATCGGGTGACTCTCAAACGATGTTATTTTCGGGGCAGAAAAAACTGCTTACAAATAGTTGGACTAGACTTTCAGTTTATCCCTTGGAAATCGATTTGCAATCATAGAGTGATCTGCGAGAACGTATAGCGGTTAGGTTAAAGATGACATTTGGGCAATTTGCCGTTGTCACGTTTGGCTCTGATGACCTAGACTGGTTAATGACTCACGATTTGTTTGGAGCAGCAATAGCGACATGAAAACTATCGAACCGGTCTCCGATTCCGGCCCCAGACCAGCGATTCCTCGCGGTCGGAAGTCGTGTGATTCTCCGGTTCCTTCTACACCAGGCGCGATAACCGCGGCACAAGCTGACCGTCTTTCGGCCAATTGCGAGCTGGAACCAACCGGCAAGTCCGTACGATTCAATATGCGGGTGATGAATTGGCATCAGGTCTTGATGCGCACCGGATGGATATTCAAGACCGAGAGTTTGATCATGCCTGCGATATTGGATTTGGTCGGCGGGTCAGCATGGCTGCGCGGTTGTTTGCCAATGTTAAACCGATTTGGCCAAAGCATTCCGCCACTGATGGCCGCCGATCGCGTGAGTCGACAGGCCTTCAAAAAACGAATGTTGGTTAGGACTTCGATCACGATGGGCATCGTCTTTTGGGCGTTGGCCGTGGTTTGGCAATTGGGCGCCGATGTTTTGGGAGGATGGTTGCCACTGGCTATCTTGGCGATCTACGCGGTGTTCTTTTCGGCAATGGGGGTTAACCAACTGGTTGTTTCCACGCTTACTGGAAAATTAGTGCCGATCACATTGCGGGGTCGGTTAATGCAAGTGTCAAGTTTTGTCGGTTCGATTGTGGCCTGCAGTTGCGCGTGGTTTTTGTTACGGAATTGGTTGACTCCGGATCAGGAGAACTTCACTGCGATTTTCGGATTTGCGGGACTACTGTTCGTGGCCAGTGGGATCGCGGCGATTTTTTTTCGAGAAGAGGCCGATCGATCTACCGCGGGGCCCGACCGAAAGTTGCAACATTTATTGAGGGACTCATGGCAGGTGTTGCGGACGGATAAGAACTTTCGATTGTTGGCAATCATTGCAGCGCTGTCCGGCATGATGTTGACTTTGTTTCCTCACTATCAGGCGGTCGGACGAAGTCGTTTGAATTTGGGTTATGATAGTCTGGTCCCTTGGATCATTGCACAGAATTTGGGAGTGGCACTGTTTAGTCTGCCCGCCGGATGGATCGCCGATCGGTTGGGAAACCGTTTTGTGTTGATGAGTGTCATGTGTGGATTATGTTTGGTTCCGCCATTGGCCTTGGGGTTATCCCAAGCCGGTTCAGAGGGTGCGCAGTGGTATTGGTTGGTTTTTGGACTGTTAGGTCTAACGCCTGTTTCAATGCGGTTGTTTAGCAACTATACGTTGGAGTTGGTCGAGCGGGCCAACCACGCACATTATTTAGGTGTAATGAGCATGGCGCTCGCAGGGCCAGCAATTTTGGCTTCACTTGCGGTCGGCGTGCTAATTGACTTTTTAGGCTACGATGTCGCTTTTTGGCTGGTTACCGCTTGCCAAGTCGTCGCGTTTTTGTTGACTTTTCGGCTGATCGAGCCGCGAAATAAGTCACTGCGGGTAGAGCCAATGGCGGCAAACGCCATTTCAAGTGTTTGATAATATGAAAAGTGAGTCTCAAAACAATTGAACGTAGAAACCGGCTACAATGACGGAGATTCACGTTCACAGTTTGAATTATTTAGAGGAGTATCGTCGATGTTAAAGTCAATTTTGGTTGTAACGGCATTATTTGCTTGTTTGTTCGTCGGAACACGTGATGACGTTTCATTGGAAGGCGTCAAATGTATCATCATGGGCAAAGCAGCTGCCAAGGCCGACAAAACAGTGGATTATAAAGAGGGGAAAGTATATTTGTGTTGCCCCAAGTGCGTTGCTACTTTTTCTGGTGAACCGACTAAGTTTGCCGTCAAAGCGAACCACCAACTTGTGCTCACAAAGCAATATGAACAAACGGCTTGCCCGTTATCGGGTGGCAAAATAGACTCGGAAATCACCGCAGATGTCGGTGGTGTAAAGGTGGCGTTTTGTTGTAAGAACTGCCAAGGCAAAGTTGAATCGGCCGAGGGCCTAGAGGCCAAGGCCGAATTGGTTTTTGCGGAAGATAATTTTAGTAAAGGATTTGCAGCAAAAGCTGACGACGTCGATCTTACCGGCGTCAAGTGTTTCTTGATGCCCAAGAAAGATGCATTGGCTGAAAAGTCAGCTGATTTTGGTGGTGGCAAAGTCTATTTTTGTTGTGATGGCTGTTTGAAGAAATTTAATGCTGCCCCCGAAAAATATACAACCAAGGCCAATCAACAGCTGTATGTTTCCAAACAGGTAAAGCAAACCAATTGCCCGATTTCAGGATCGGCAGTAGATAGCGAATGCACGTTGGAAGTCAACGGCGCTAAAGTCGCGTATTGTTGCGACAACTGTAAGGGCAAAGTAGAAGCGGCTGAAGGCGATGAAGCTAAAGCCGACCTGGTGTTTGGAAAAGACGCGTTCGCCAAAGGCTTTGGCAAAAAGTAGTCCGATGATCGGTTGTCCTCAACCGATTTTGGAAAAAGAGTAGATCGGTTGTCCTCAGCGGATTCAGTGGCCCGAACGTAAACCAACCAAACGATCATCGTCACGGTTACTTTGGTTTCGGCAGCTTTTTCGGTCATCACCGCATTTACTAGTTCCCAAAATTACATTGCCGCGCATTGCCAAAATTTCTGGCAATGCGCGGTTTTTGATTTAGAGCTCAAATCAACAATCGCGATCCAGATCTTCTTGTCCTTCATTTTCTTGTCCTTCATTTTCTTGTCCTCCATTTTCATGTCCTCCATTTTCATG